>NZ_RQVH01000003.1:0-233830 GCF_003992185.1 Veillonella sp. CNR 79/14
GGCTTATGTTTACTTCTTTCGAAGTAATTACCTTTTATTGTTCAGTTTTCAAAGATCAACTTTGTCTTCACAACACTGTGTTGCGGCGACTAGATTATAATAACAGATTCACAAGTTCATGTCAACAGTTATTTTTAATCTTTTTAATTTTCTTAGTTACTAAGCTGTAAGAAAATTAAAAGTGCTTGTGTCTCAAGCACTGAATGTATTATATGATATTTTTAAACATTTTGCAACCCCTTTCCCAATATTTTTTAAACAAGCATAACCACCGTATAGCTTGAGAAAAAATATATTACTCGTTTCTAATGACACCACCAAGGAACGCCATCTTTGCGTAGAACGTTTTGCTATATCCTTATTACCTAAATGTCGAAACGCAGAAACGAGCAACATGCTCCAGAGCAAACCTAACCACTGTATCAGTTCGGGAAGGAATATGTTACTTGTTTCCAATGACACCACCAAGGAACGCCATCTTTGCGTAGAACGTTTTGCTATATCCTTATTACCTAAATGCCGAAATGCAGAAACGAGCAACATGTTCCTGAACAAGCATAACCACTGTATAGCTTGAGAAGGAATATGTTGCTCGTTTCCCTTTCACCAATCAAGCATTCTAGCAAAACAGAATAGCTTTATTAGAGACGATTTCGTGCATCTTTTTTATTATTGGATTTCCAAATTGCCCACAAAGATGTAGCTACGCAAATGGATGAGTACGCACCACTGACGAAACCTACGATCATACATAGAGCAAAGTTCTTTGTTGTGTCCCCGCCAAAGAAGTACAAGGAACAACATGCGAACAATACTGTGGATAATGTATAGCAGGAACGATGGATACTTTGATGGATACTTGCATTCGCAAGATCTGCAAATGTATCTGTACGCTTATGGGTATGTGTATTTTCACGAATACGGTCAAAGATTACGACAGATTCGTTCATAGAGTAACCGATAACTGTCAAAATCGCCGCCAAAAAGGAGGAATCAATTTCTAAATGGAAGAAAGAGAATATCCCCAATACCATGATAAGGTCATGGAAGATAGCTGCCAAACATGACAAGGCCACACGATACTCAAAACGATATGTAATATACAAAGCTAACGCTACGAAAGCAATTAATAAATTCGTCAATGCATGTTCTGTTACTTCGGATCCAATAACAGCGCCTACTGATTCAATACGTTTTACTGTTCCTTCCGCTAGATTTTTATTCAATGCTGCTACCACAGCTTGACTTTCACTAGCCTCAAGGTTACGAGTACGAATCATTACCGTTTTACCTTCTGATTCAGTAGCATCCGCACCAGATAATTGGATAACTGCATTTTCTAATTCAAAGGCTTTCAAATTTTCCCGTACAGCAGACACCTGTACTGGTTTGCTAAATTCCACTTCTACAATTGTACCGCCTGTAAAATCGATACCAAAGTTAAATCCATACATAAACATGGAAATAATACTTAGAATAACCGCAATGGAGGAGATACTAAACCACCAACGATGACGTTTTATTACATCAAATGTCATTATTTCTTATCTCCTTTCTTAAATGCTTCAATTGTAACAGATGGAGATACGTTAGAACCATACCAGAATGGACGATTCGTAATTTGTGCTGCAATAAGCATATGCATTAAGGTACGGCTCATGGATACAGCTGTAAACATAGATACTATAACCCCTAATGCTAAGTTGATGGCGAAACCTTTTACAGGGCCACTACCAAGAACAATGAGGATCACTGCTGTAATCATAACGGATGTATTCGCATCAAAGATCGTATCAAAAGCACGACGGAAACCAGATTCCATGGACATGCGTAACGTTTTACCTTCCACCACTTCTTCTTTGAACCGTTCAAAGATTAGGATATTCGCATCCACGGCAACCCCCATACTGAGGATAATACCAGCTACACCCGGCAAGGTCATGGTCGCATTCAAAGCATGCGGCCCTAAGATTGCTACCAAAATTAACACAAACACCAATAAAGCGATAGTTGCTACGAATCCAGACAATCTGTATAAAACAAGCATAAATACAATGATTAAGGCAATACCAACACCAAAAGCTACGACAGATTTATCTTTAGAGTCTTGACCCAAGGTAGGACCAACGGTACGCACTTCCATAACTTCTACTTTTACAGGCAATGCACCAGAACGTAGTAAAATAGCTAAGCTTTTCGCTTCTTCCAAGTCACGGCTACCAGTAATACGAGCACTACCACCAGTAATTGGTTCGTTGACCACTGGATTTGTCAATTGCTCACCATCCAAATAAATACCGATGTGACGACCAATATTAGCTGTTGTTAAGGCGCCGAATTTTTTCGCCCCTTCATCTGTTAATTGGATATTAACGGATGCTTGTTTACCTTCTAATTGTTCTTTTGCATCTTTTAAGTCATTACCATCTAAATGGACTTTTCCATTTTCATCACGGAACTCAAGAACCGCCGTTTTACCAACTGTTTCGATGGCTTTTTGCGGATCTTTTTCACCAGGTAATTCGATAATGATACGTTTTTTACCTTCTCGTTGAATGATAGGCTCAGTTAAACCCATTTCATTAATACGACGGCCTAAGATTTGAATAACCCGTTCTACTGCATCATCTGTAACCACGTTAGGGCCAGAATCTTGCGCTTCTAATACAATGTGAGTACCACCTTGTAAATCCAACCCTTGTTTAATGGAGTTAGCAAGTGGTCCAATGAGCCAAATAAATAGGCCTAAAATCACTGCTACTACGCCGAAAAAGCGTAAAGCTGCTTTTGTGTTCAATGGATTCCCTCCTGTTCTTTATAACAATGGATACTCTCTGATGGGGTCACAATGGTATGCATCCACTCATCATGAGGTGCCATGGGTAACATTTCTTCTGAAATTTGATTATCCCAGGCTATACCGATTCGGTTCTCTACAGCAATCTGTTGTAAGTATCGGTCATAATATCCAGCTCCCATTCCCATGCGGCCACCTCTACGATCAAAGGCTAAACCAGGAACGAGAATACAATCCAATGTTTGAGGTTCTACAACTACATACGGTTCTTTGGGAATCCGTATTCCCAAAGCTCCTCTATCAAGGTCCTTTAAACTCTGTATGCGAACTCCTACCATATCTGTCTTCGTCACACACACAGGCACATATACATACTTACCCTGTTGCAATGCTTCTGTAATAAACATATCTACATTGGCTTCTTTAGGCATAGCCAAGTACGCCATAATATGCTCTGCATCAGATATTGTAGGAATAGACAAAAGTCGATCATCTAATTGTTGAGACCAAATTGCAACCTCTTGGACTTGTACATTGCGACGACGTTCTAAAAACTTCTTACGCAATGCCGTTTTATCCATTACTTCTGTTCCTTTCCAAGAACTTGAGCTATGGCTGTACGAGCAAATTTCATTTCCACTTTTTCAGACACTTGTAACACTAATGTATCTTCTGTTAAGGAAACAATTTCACCATAAATACCACCAACAGTCAATACTTTTTGACCTTTTTTAAGGCTGTTCAATAACACTTGACGTTGTTTTTGTTGTTTCTTTTGCGGACGATATAACAAGAAGTAGAAAATCACGACCATAATCAACAATGGTAAAATCGCTTGCCCTGTTTGTCCTTGGAAAAATTCTAAGAAATCCATAAGTCCTCCTATTTAGTAAAATACTGCCAGAACTCTTCGCGGAATGCTACAAAGCGATCCTCTAGGATAGCTTTACGCATTTGACGCATAAATTCTAGTAAGAAATATAAATTATGATACGACACCAATCGGAAAGCCAAAATTTCTTCTGCCTTATATAGATGTCGAATATAAGCTCTTGAATAGTTTTGGCACGCATAACAGCCGCAACCTTCTTCAATCGGACCCCAGTCACGCATGAAAGAAGCATTGCGTAAATTCAATCGCCCTTTCCATGTCATGGCCATGCCATTCCTCGCTACTCGTGTTGGATATACACAGTCAAACATATCTACTCCACGAGCTACCCCTTCCACTAAGCAGTCAGCAGTACCAACACCCATCAAATAACGAGCTTTATTGGTAGGCAACAATGGTGTTGTATATTCTAGTACTTCATACATCAAATCATGTGGTTCCCCTACCGAAAGGCCACCAATGCTATACCCTTCAAAGTCCATATCCACTAACTCTTTAGCACTTCTTTCACGAAGGTCTTTATACATACCACCTTGAACGATACCAAACATGCCTTGATTCTTAGAACGACGTGCTTCTTGGCAACGTTCTGCCCAACGTGTGGTCCGTGCTGTTGATGCATCAGCATATCGATGATCCGCAGGATATGGAATACACTCATCGAATGCCATCATAATATCAGAACCTAATTGTTCTTGTACCTTAGTGGCCACTTCAGGAGAGAGAAATTTTTTCGACCCATCTAAATGGGATCTAAAATTAACTCCTTCTTCAGTAATCTTGCGCAGCTTTCCTAAACTGAACACTTGGAACCCGCCACTATCAGTTAAGATGGCTTGGTCCCAGTTCATGAACTTATGCAATCCGCCCGCTTCTTCCACTAGGTCAGCGCCTGGGCGCAAGAATAAATGATAGGTATTACTCAAGATAACTTGAGAACCCATCGCTTTCAGCTCCTCTGGGGCCAATGTTTTTACCGTTGCCTGTGTCCCTACGGGCATAAACATCGGTGTTTCATAGGTTCCATGAGGAGTATGCAATAACCCTGCCCGTGCACCTGTGTGGGGACATTGTTTTTGCAATTCATATCTAATCGCCATATACACACTCCTTTATTACTTCTGTATTATAACACAACTTTCAACTTATCGAATGAACATTGCATCACCAAAGCTAAAAAATCTATATTTTTCACGTACCGCCTCTTCATAGGCCTCTAGACAATGCTCTCTACCAGCTAAGGCACTAATAAGCATGAGTAAGGTAGACTGTGGCAGATGAAAGTTAGTGATCAACGCATCTACCATCTTGTACTCATAGCCAGGATAAATAAAGATTTGAGTCCAATCAGACCCACTCCTTACATGACCTACCTCGGTCGCTGCTGATTCTAATGTACGCACCGATGTAGTTCCTACGGCAATCACTCTTCGTCCTTCCGCTTTGGCACGATTCACCAGCTCTGCAGTTTCTTCTGACACGTGATAAAACTCTTTATGCATATCATGGTCTTCAATGGATTCTGCCGACACAGGGCGGAATGTACCTAACCCTACATGCAATGTAACAAATCCAACTTGTACCCCTTTGCGCTGAATTTCATCCAATAATTCCGGTGTAAAATGTAAGCCTGCTGTGGGGGCTGCTGCGGATCCTTTTTCTTTCGCATATACCGTTTGGTATCTATCTTTATCTTCTAGCTTTTCATGAATATACGGAGGCAATGGCATTTCACCAATGTCATTAATAATCTCATCAAAATTACCGTTCGGCTTAAATTGAATCAGTCGACCGCCAAAATCTGTATGGTCTATAACCTCAGCCTCTAGATTAGGACCAAAGGATAAGAGTTGCCCCTTTAGACATTTTTTCCCTGGCTTTACCAGACACTCCCAAAGATGTTCTCCTTTGGGCGTTAACAGTAGTACTTCTACCTTACCACCTGTCCCTTTACGTTCTCCATACAAACGAGCAGGGATAACCTTAGTGTTATTAAAGATTAACACATCCCCTTCACATAGTTCATCTAGTATGGAGTGAAAGGATGCTTTATGGCATATCTCTCCACTTACCTTGTCCAAGGTCATCAATCGTGACGTATCCCGTGGTTCTACCGGATGTTGTGCAATGAGTTCCTCAGGCAGTTCATAATTAAAATCAGATACTTTCATACTATTCCTCATTAATTGTACAGTTTCGTAAGTGCCGTACCTTGGTAATAATGTTGTAAAATTACTTTATAATAATCAGGCTGACTTGCCTCTTTTCGGCTAGCCATTTCCGCCGCTCCCCACTGTGAAAGTCCCAAACCATGTCCCCAACCATATCCATGAATTGTCACAGTCTGATTCGCTTTACTAAACGTATGGTTAGCTTTTACAGAAGACCCCTGAATCCGACTCGGCGGTGTTTGTCCTACATAAAAATCAAATAAGGTGGACTTTAAGCCAAATATCCCTTGTACCTGTTCTCCTGTAAGCGATATAGAGCCCTTTTCACCTACAAATTTCATTATTTTTACACGTCCTGAAACCCCTCGATCTTGTACTTTCATAGGTCGATCTGCCAATGGAGATAATTCAATTTTCTGTAAGTACCCTACCGATTTGCTAGCTGCTGCTAATTTTTGTTCTATACTTTGACGGCTGGTAATGACATTCCATACGGTTGTACCCTCATGATTCGAGTAATCTTGCACCCCTTTTAAGTAGGGCAAATCATTACCCCATAGGTTCACGCTATCCTCTGTATAGCCACCTCCATCGGAATGAAAAAGAGCATTAATCGGTTGACCCTGATAAGTGAGAACCATGCCATGTGTACGCTTTACCGCTGTATTTGTGCTTACAAACTCACTACTTTTCCCTCCATATACTTGGTCAGCTGTAGTAGTTCCAATATCATACATACTATTTTGTTTGCTCTTCATGGAGTGCAAGGCATAGGTCCTAGCTGCCACTGCTTGTGCTTCTAAGGCCGGCGTAGGCCAACTAGGTACCACTTCTTCTGGTACTACACCTTGTACATATTGTTCTAACCCCAGTACATTAATAACACTCATGGATCCTGATGTATTAGCATGTACTGTCACAGCGCCTCGATAGTTTTTTCCTAATGTTTGCAATTCAGATCCATATCTACCTTGTGTATTTTGAACAGTAATTGACTTATCAATACTATGTCCATTTATATGTACTGAACCGCCTCCACTCGAAACTGTCACAGTCTGATTTTCTTTGATAGTTTGCACTTGATGTCCATGGCTATCTAGAATAACTATAGGCATAGTACTACTAATGGAAAAAGATTGTGATCTATGCCCAAGCAACACTCGTATCACAGGCTCTCCACTAGAACCTTTTTTGACCTCTTGTACAACATTAGATACTCTTGTTTGTTTGTCAATGTTTTCTTGCGCTCTGATCGTCTCTTGAGGTGTTGTTTTCGTCGCTTTAGTCACTTTAGCAGCAGGCTTAAAAACTACCCGTTTTGATGCTGCCGAATCTTTTCTTTCATTCGGTTTTACAAAAGTGGCTTTCACTGTTGTACGTTTCGGCACTTCCTTTTGCGATGCTGCTGCTCCTACAAAAGGTGCACTTCCCAATACAGCTGTTATAACCACTATCGCCACATAGCGATATCCTACCTTTCTCATGCATCCACCTTTCTAGGGATTCCCAAGTGGTCATAGGCAGCAGGAGTGACGATACGTCCACGATTTGTGCGCGCCAACAAACCAAGTTGCATCAAATATGGTTCATACACATCTTCAACACTTTCACGTTCCTCACTCACAGAGGCTGCAATCGTATCCACCCCTACAGGTCCACCATCGAATTTTTCAATGATAGTGCTTAAAATACGTCGATCTATACGGTCTAGACCTAGTTTATCAATATCTAATCGCTGTAAGGCCTGATCTGCAATTTCTTTTGTAATCACACCATCACCCAATACTTGTGCTACATCACGAACACGTTTCAACAAGCGATTCGCAATACGAGGAGTTCCTCTAGAACGACGAGCGATTTCACTAGCCCCTTCTGGATCCATATGAATATCTAAAATATCAGCAGAACGGCTCACAATAAACTCTAGCTCATTTTGCTTGTAATATTCTAAACGGCTAATCACACCAAAGCGATCACGTAGCGGTGCCGCCAAAGATCCTGCTCGTGTTGTGGCACCAATCAGCGTGAATTTAGGCAATTCAATGCGCACCGATCTAGCACTCGGACCTTTACCAATAATGATATCTAAAGCATAATCTTCCATAGCAGAATATAGCACTTCTTCTACAGAGCGAGATAAACGATGGATTTCATCGATAAACAATACATCTCCCGGTTGCAAATTGCTCAATAAAGCTGCCAAATCGCCAGCTCGTTCTATGGCTGGTCCAGAGGTAACTCGGAAGTTTACTCCCAATTCATTGGCTACTATTCCTGCCAAGGTGGTTTTCCCTAACCCTGGAGGTCCATAGAGTAAAACATGGTCCAAGGTATCTCCTCGTAGCTTGGCCGCTTCAATAAAAATATGAAGATTCTCCTTTGCCTGTGTTTGTCCAATATATTCTTTTAAATAGCGAGGACGAAGACTAAATTGCCAATTATCTTCCTCCCGTTCTTGCATGGTTACAATTCGATTTTCTTGATCCATTCTTATCGCCCTTTACCCAATGCCGCTAATACTTGTTTTAATAAGACTGGTACTTCTTGTGTGCCATCGTAAACTTCTTGGATTACCGGCTGCACTTCTTGTGCGCTGTATCCTAATGCCATAAGTGCTTCTAGCACTTCTTCGGTAGTACCTACAGGCACTTGTTCTACTGGTGAAATTCTTCCCGTTGGTGTGAAAGTTCCTGCAATACCGAGGCTTTCAATTTTATCTTTTAACTCTAGCACCAATCGCTCTGCTGATTTTTTACCAATACCAGGCAATTTCTGAAGACCTTTTGTATCACCACTAATGATGAGTCCTACAAAATGTTCTGGACTTATGGCCGATAAAATGCCAAGACCCAATTTAGGTCCCACTCCTGATACGGAGATGAGCAGTAAAAACAACTCATAATCTTCCATCGTCAAAAAGCCATATAACTGAATAGCATCTTCACGAACATTAGTATACGTGAATAAACAAGTTTCTTCACCTACTTGCAACTGACTTTGCACTGAACTAGGTACGTACACACGATAGCCCACATCATGGACATTCACGTACACCGAATCTAGCAATCGATGGGTGACAACCCCTTTTATATATGCAATCATAAACTCCTCACAATTGTAAAATTTGCTTCAATGTATCTGTATGGGAACTATGGGCTGTACATATAGCAATCGCTAAGGCATCAGCCGCATCATCAGGCTTAATTTTTTCACGAATCCCCAATAAGTTCATTGTCATATACGTGACCTGCTCTTTTGTAGCTTTTCCATAGCCCACCACAGATTGTTTCACCTGCAATGGTGTATATTCGTAAATTGGTAAGTCTTGTTGACTCGCCGCCAATAAGGTAACACCTCTTGCTTGTGCTACGCCGATACCCGTCGTTACATTGCGGGCAAAGTACAATTTTTCTATACCAAACTTTTGAGGGCGAAATTCTTCTAAAATATCGCTTAGTTCATTAAATATAATTTCTAACCGGCTTGCTTCTGGCGTTTTTGCCTCTGTGGTTATCACTCCATAGGTAACAGGTTTTAAAGAGCTTCCTATGACATCGATGATACCATATCCACAAATCGCATAGCCTGGATCTATTCCAATAATTCGCACGCTATAACCTCTGATTTCTTTTCATTGTTCCAATCATTTAATTATAGCAAATTTATAGAACATCTGCACCTATAGTATCCCTTTTTCTAATAAGCTTACATAGATGCCATCACCAATAATGATATGATCCAACACAGGGATACCCATCACTTCTCCAGCTCTAGCAAATATTTTAGTCACCCGTACATCATCACTACTCTCGGTAGGATCTCCTGATGGGTGATTATGCATCAAAATAATAGCAGCCGCATTGGCATCGATAGCTTGACGGAATACTGCTCGTTGCTCCGCCGTACTACTAGTTAACCCTCCTTTAGAAATCAGAACAGGCTTAATCAATTTATTTTTTACCGTCAATAATAAGACATAAAAGTGTTCTTCTGTTTTATGACGAAGACGTTCCATCATGTAATTAGCTGCCGCCTCCGGAGTGCTAAAATCTTCCCAATCTCGTTTCACTTTCATCTGTCCTAGACGTCTGCCCAGTTCGATAGCCGCACAAATAGTCACCGCCTTGTCTTGCCCAATGCCATCAATTTCTCGCAAAGCATCTATCGTAACATTGTTCAAGCCTCCTACCAATCCTTCCATGCGTTTCACCACTTCATGAGCCACTTCTAAGACGGTGGAACCTTTGCATCCTGTACGCAATAAAATGGCTAATAATTCTTCCAATTCTAACGCTTCAGCTCCTAAGGCAATGAATTTTTCTCGTGGCATTTGATATGATTGTAAATCCAACATAATTCCTCCAACATTTGAAAGTACATCCTTTAGCCCTATAAACGACAACACGCCACACTCCAAAGAGTGTGACGCATCACTATGTACCCATCGTGGGCACTTATATATCTTTCTTTATACTATAAATTCGCTATAGATTAGGAAAATCCTTTTATTTTGTTCAAACTTTATCCAACTTCTCCCACAGATTCCACCTCAGTCGAGGTCTAATGATAACAATCTGCTTAGGGTAAACTCCCTTTCTAACCTATACTAAGAAAAGCTTATTCTTTCACATCCTCTGCACCCGCTTGACCTTGCCCATATACATTGGCTGCATAGATCGCAAAATCTTCTCCATGTTTGAAAGCATCTTCTCTTAGATACGCATGAAAGACAACTTGGTCTTCTTTCACCTGTATCAAATTCGGTACATGCTGCGCTAAAACATCAAACAACTCTTGTTCTGCTTTTAATAACACACGGCCATGTTTTAACTTTTTCCCTTCTACCACTGAGTAAGCTAAGGCCCATACAGGGCGATCATCAGTGGACGATAATTTACGATATTTATAGCGAAATTTCAATGGGGGCATCATCGATTGTTTAAATTGGTAGACCCCGTTGATCATTGTATAAGGAATGATCATTCGTTTCTTTCCTAATAAGCCTACCTCATCAATGATGAGATCCGATTCGGTCAACCTAAATGTATAGGTCCCCACTGCCTGCGATACAAGGACAAATAGAATCATTCCTTCTATTAATATTTCCGCTAAGGCTATACTACCTAACTCCACATAGCGCCATACACTATATGCCAACGCACCCAATGCTATCACAATAAATACAGTAACTAATGCAATGCCAGCTTTGGATCGTTTCGATTGTTCTTGATATTGTATAGACATGATCTCATCCTTTCATCAACAGTATCATCATCCTACTGTTAGAATAACAACCGATGAAAGCATTTGTCAACAAAAAAAGAGCCCCTCATAGAGGGGACTCTTTCACAAGTAATCAAAGATTACCAGTTTTTCATCACTAATGGAGCTGTAATACGTTTTGTATCACGAGCGATCATGATTTCTTCATTTGTAGGGATTGCAAAGATTTTAACTTTGGAACCTTCTGCACTGATTTCCGCTTCTTTACCACGAACATTGTTGCGTTCAGGGTCAATACGAGTACCTAAGTATTCTAAACCATTGCAGATTGCGTCACGGTTGCCAATACCATTTTCACCGATACCAGCTGTGAATACGATAGCATCAACGCCACCCATAACAGCCACGTAAGCACCGATTGTAGCACGTACTTTGTAATGGAACATATCCAATGCTAATTGCGCACGTTTATTGCCTTCTTCAGCAGCTTCTTCGATAACGCGGAAGTCATTGGAAACGCCAGAAATACCAAATACACCAGATTTTTTATTCATGATAGCATCGATTTCATGGTATGTCATATCCCATTTTTCCATCAAGTAAGGTACGATAGCTGGGTCAATATCACCACAACGAGTACCCATGATTAAACCGGACAATGGAGTGAAACCCATGGAAGTATCGATGGAACGACCACCTTTGATTGCAGTAACAGAAGAACCATTACCTAAGTGACAGGATACGATACGAAGATCGGACATGTGTTTACCCATCAATTCAGCTACACGTTGTGCCACATATTTGTGGGAAGTACCATGGAAACCATAACGGCGAACACCTAAATCAGTGTATGCTTCGTATGGAAGACCATATAAGAATGCCTCAGCTGGCATTGTTTGATGGAATGCTGTATCAAATACACCAACTTGTGGTACATTTGGCATAATTTTTTGGCATGCTTCGATACCTTGGATATTTGGAGGATTGTGAAGTGGAGCGATTTTTGCGCATTCTTCCAAAGCTTCCATCACTGCTGGTGTAATTAATACGGAATCAGCAAATTTTTCAGCACCATGTACTACACGATGACCTACAGCGTCGATTTCATCCATGGAACCAATCACGCCATGTTCTGGATCAACTAAAATATCCAATAAGACTTGTAACGCCACTTTGTGGTCAGCTACTGGTTCGATGCGTTCTAATTTTTCAGCATCTGGACGGCGATGAGTGAAAATAGCATCATCGGAACCGATTTTTTCAAATTGACCTTTCGCCAATACAACTTCATGCTCCATATCAATTAATTGATACTTCAAGGAGGAGCTACCGCAGTTTACAACTAAAACGTTCATGTCTTATCCCTCTTTCTTAGTAACTTGAATGTGCCCATTCACACGTTGATTGATTTCTTCTCCTTGTGGGGAACTATCACTGTATGAATAGCGTATATTCCACAGTACACCTTTATTAATGAAAGTATACTGAGTAAACCTAATTTTTTGTCCATTAGCACCTGCTAGCATCGTAGATTTCACAGCCTGTACGCCGTCCACCTGCACTTGCTCTTGGTCCCATGGTATATTAGCACCCGTTTGGCCTAATTCTTTCACCAAAGCTTGTTGTCCTAATTTTGCGCCCTCTTCTAGTGTTGGCAATGGTGCTCCTGTAGAAGCCTGTGTAGCACTCACATAGACACCATAATTTTTATCTAGTCCTGCATAGATGGTTAAAGGTTGTCCCTTTTCATTAGCTGTAATTCTATCCAACTGACCGAAGTCAAAAGGAGAATCCACAATCACTTCAGATTGACCTACATTGATGACTTTCTGACCAAAACTATAGGTATCGATGGCTTGTTGACTACCACAGCCACCCAAGAACAACACCATCCCTAAACCAAGGGCTATGATATATTGTTTCATATAATTACCTCTAATAGACACATTTTCTACACCCAATTATAACATTAAATTCACGTTTTTTTCTACCCTTTTTTATGACTTCTTCCATACATAGCACTTCTATCGCATATAACTATTGCGCATATCAATCAAATAGATAGTCTGTTATACTATACATAAGAGGAGGTACTAAACCATGAACATCATCGGAATTATTGCAGAATATAATCCCTTTCATAAGGGGCATGCACACCAACTAAAAGACTTACGGCAAATGTATCCAGATGCAACTTTGCTGGTTGTGATGAGTGGCGACTTTGTGCAACGGGGGACACCTGCCATATTTTCTAAATTTCACCGTGCTCAATGGGCTGTTATGGGTGGTGCTGATATTGTGTTTGAGTTGCCGTCTATGTTCGCCGTTAGTTCTGCAGAATATTTTGCATCCGGTGGTGTCAGATTATTACATGCCTTAGGGTGTGACGCTATCTCATTTGGTACCAGCCATACACAAGTAGAGGAACTTGTATCCATCGCCAAAGCTCTCGATCATCCTAGCACGCAAGAATCGTTGCGTATCTTCTTGACTCAAGGATACTCCTATGGCACAGCTCTTCGTAAAGCAGTGCAAGGACTTCACTTAGAAAGCAATGGATTAGAAACCTCAAACCATATGTCTATATTAGACTCTGACCCTAATACTATCCTAGGTATTGAATACATACGCGCCTTACATCGCTATCACATCGAGCTAGACATCATTCCCATGAAACGAACTAGTTCCCATCACAATCCAACCTTAGATGATTCGTTACCATCTGGTACGGCCTTACGAAGTGCTATATATGCTTCGAAACAAACTGCTTCTAATCCGTTGGAATCCCATAACACGCAACAGGCAACAAGTACTACTTGTTCACCTTGTACGCCATCAGAAATCGATAGGGCTATCTCCTTAGGTGAATTGGCAATCAATGGGACTACCTCGTTAGGCAAAACTAGTCCCCAGTGGCATCACTACTTACCCCCTATGGTTGCCCCTCTTGCGATGGACGTCGTAGAGTCCAACTATTACACTAACTTAGAGCGCTATTATGACATGATTCATTTCGCTAGCCGTGTATCAAGCAAAGAAGATTTGCAAACTCTACAGGATATGAGCGACGGTTTAGAGGAGGCATGGCTCACTGCGAGTGCCCTCGCCTCTTGGGAGCAAGCCCGTGAAAGTTTAAAATCAAAACGCTACACCTATGCTCGTCTCGATCGCATCGCTACCTACAGCCTATTCCGTCGCACCAAAGAGATATTCCAAAAGTGCCACCAACAAGGACCTACCTATGGACGACTGCTCGCTTTCAACGACAGAGGCCGTCAATACTTAAAAGAAAAACGTTCCTCCATTCCAGTCGTCCAAAAATGGGCTCCTTTTTGCCAAAGTGCAACAGGTACTACTAAAGTACTGTGTGAGCAAGATCAACTAGCTAGTAAACTATGGCGAATGACTGTAGATAATCCTAATTATCGAGGTAGTCATTATGATTTCACCACCAGTCCCATATATGTATAAAACCACAAAAAGTCCCCTGTACTGAACGCATCATTGCACTCAGTACAAGGGACTTTTTTATTACAACCATTCTGGAGGATCTACGATCATCTTACCACCTTCAATATCAATGGTTAATACCACTGTTTTCAAAGCTGGTAATAATAAATCTGGCTCCCCCTCTTTAGCGACTACATACACATCGTTTGCACCAGGTTGTAGTACTTCTTTTACAATGCCTAAATCATTACCTTCTGTATCTTCTACGGCAAGGCCTTCGATTTCAAAGATATAATATCTATCTTCTGGCAATTCCACCAAATCTTTTCTTGGCACTTTAATTTCTTGCTTACCTAAACGCTCCACAGCTGTGCGATCAGGTAACTCTTTAAAAGTAGCCAAGATAAACTGTTTATGAAATTTTGCAGATGTAATATGGTATAGTTGACCATTGATGTAGCATTCATCCATTTTCATAAACCGCTCAGGAAAATCTGTTCTCGGTAATATACGAACATCGCCCCGCACACCGTGCGGAGCGACGATCACACCGATGGTAATCAGTTCTTGTGTATCCATTATTGACGGAATGCCACAACTTTGCCATCTTCTAGCAAAATTTCAGATCCCATAAGAGCATCTAAATTATCACCGATTTTCACAGTAATAGTTTGCTCCATTTGACCTTGGGCAATTTCAGAACCAATTTCAAGCTTTTCTGCTTCTTTCAAACGCTCTGCTACTTGAGCTTTGAAAGCTACGCGTTGTTGCTTTTCTTCCTCGATTTGTTGACGCAATTGGATTAAACCTTGTGCATCAATTTTTGCTTGTTCACTTAACAAACGTTTAGCTTGGAATTCGATTTGTTGTAAATCTTGATCTACCATATCCATTTGTTGTTGTAAATCAGCAATAATTTTGTTTTTTAAAGTGTCCGTAACCTTAGACTTAATTGCCACGGGTACGCGTAATGTCATTTCTTCCATGTTACCACCCTTTTAGACAATATCAACGGATATCTTCTTGTTCTCTTTAATAGCCGCTGCTTTAGCCACAGCGCGAATCGCTTTCGCAATCTTACCTTGCTTTCCAATTACTTTACCCATATCATCAGGAGCGACACGGATTTCATAGACTTCCACTTGATCGCGAACTTCCATAGTAACAGAAACGGCTTCAGGTTGCTTAACTAATGATTGAACAATTAATGTAATTAATTCTTGCATCACAGTACGCCTCTCTATTAATTATTTTTTAGCGTCAGCAAATTTTTGCATAACACCATGTTTTTTGAACAAGGAGCGAACAGTATCAGTAGGTTGTGCACCTTTACCCAACCATTCTAATGCTTTCTCTTCGTCAATATTAACGATTGCTGGGTTTTTAGTAGCATCGTATTGACCTACTGTATCAACTGGACGACCTTCGCGTGGAGCGCGGGAGTCAGCAACAACGATACGATAGAAAGGAGCTTTTTTAGCACCTAAACGAGTTAAACGGATTTTTAACATTCTTCTTTCACCTCCTTAAATAGAATATTATCCCATGAACGGTAATTTAGGGAACATCCCCTTCTTACCTTTGCTCATAGACTGCATCTGCTTCATAAACTTACGAGCATCCTCGAACTGTTTAATCAGTTGATTTACTCGCTGCACTGTAGTGCCAGATCCTGCCGCAATACGTTTGCGCCGAGATCCATTCAATATATTAGGATTTGTACGTTCTGCCATCGTCATAGATTTGATGATAGCTTCAATTTGACGTACTTCTTTATTATCTAAATCAAAGCCTGCTAATTGGTCCTTCAATTTTCCCATACCTGGTAACATGCCTAAGATATTTTGCAAAGGTCCCAATTTGCGTATTTGGTTCATTTGCGCTAAGAAATCATCTAAAGTAAAGCTATTTTTGGCCATTTTCTCAGCCATTTTTTTTGCTTCTTCTTCATCGATAGAACTTTGCACATTTTCAATCAACGTTTTGAAATCGCCTAAATCAAGAATACGAGATGCCATACGATCTGGATGGAATACTTCTAAACCATCCATTTTTTCGCTAGTACCGGTAAACTTAATTGGCGTACCTGTGACAGCTTTAATGGAAAGTGCTGCACCACCACGGGCATCGCCATCCATTTTCGTTAGAATGACACCATCAAGGCCTAGGTAATTATTAAATGCTTCGGCTGTGCCTACTGCATCTTGACCAATCATGGCATCCACCACTAGTAAGATTTCATGCGGTTTTACTTCACCCTTGATATTAGCTAGTTCATCCATCAAGGTTTCATCGATGGCTAAGCGACCTGCTGTATCGATGATAACAATGTCTTTGAATAAGCGTTTTGCCTCTTCAATACCCGCTTTAGCAATCTCCACAGGATTCGCACCTGGCGTTTCATTCGCAAATACAGGAACATCGATTTGAGCTCCCACTACTTGCAATTGCTTAATCGCTGCTGGACGATACACATCGGCTGCTACTAGCATTGGATTCTTACCTTGTTTACGAAGATGTACAGACAACTTACCAGCCGTAGTCGTTTTACCTGCCCCTTGTAAACCTACCAACATAATGATTGTGGGAGGTTTTGGAGAAATCATAATACGACTTTCAGTGCCACCTAATAGCTCGGTTAATTCGTCATTCACAATTTTAATGACCGTTTGCGCTGGGTTCAAGGAACCAAACACTTCCTCACCCAAGGCTTTATCCTTGATACGGGCAATGAAATCTTTCGCTACTCCAAAGTTTACATCAGCTTCTAACAAAGCAAACCGAACTTGTCGTAACGCTAGGTTAACATCTTCTTCAGAAATTTTACCTTTTCCTTTTAAGGATGCAAAGGCTTCTTGTAATTTATGTGTTAAATTTTCAAAAGCCATACTAGCCCTCCAATTGTGTTAATAATGATTGAATCGATTCAGATGTAATGGCAGCAGATACTAGCTCTTCTCTAATCTGTTTCACAATCTTTCGCCGTAGTAAATATTGTTCAATGAGGTGCAACTTTTGTTCATACCCCTCCATACTAGCTTTTGCTCGTTCAATATTATCATGAACAGCTTGCCTAGAGATATGCATTTCTTCTGCAATTTCACCTAGTGACATATCATCTTCATGATGTAAGGCATAACACTCTCGTTGTCGCTCCGTCAGCAAGGATCCATAAAAATCTAACAACAAACTAATTGTCATTCGTTCTTCCATGGTCCCTCCTTCTAAGCGTTTTGAAAGTATTATCTGTCAAGCAAAAAATATTTACACCCTATATTAACAATATTTACCTAACTTGTCAATAGTTGTAAAGTGAATTGCCTTTACACACAAAATAATCTATACCACAACATCTTATAATATTTTGTACTGCATCGCGTCTTATGGTAACTCATTTTTTATATTTTGTTTCCAATTTTTCGGCGTACATGTTTCACCTATTCCTCAACAGGTACTGTAATTTTAGATAAATAGTCTTCACGTTTTGTCTCTGTCCAATAATTCCGTACTGGTTCTATATATACGGAACCTGCAATTTGTAATCCCTCATAAGACAAATAACTACTTACTTTATCGTACATCCACTGAGCCTGTTCTTCATAAAGACCCGTATAAAACATTTCTAGATACATCCCTCTAGGACGAGTAACAATCTCCATGTCTCCTTCATAATCAAACCCTACATCTGTACAATAATGGCTGTACTTGGTGATATCTCCCTGTTCATAGTCTTCTCCATCGATAGCCATACCAATTTGAATAGCTTTAAAAGGGACTTCCTCTATAAGCCTAGCTTGATGTTCTAATAAAGTAAACAACTTTTTCTTTCCTTTTTCTGTTGCATCATAAGAAGTTAGTGCATAAAAAGATTCTTCTTTCATACCAAAGAATAATCGATTTTTAGGTATTTTTAAATATCGTTCTAAGTTAAATAAGGTTCTCTCTAAATTCATTTTATTTGTATATAAATCATTAATCTCTCGATCAAAGCCATAGCGTGCATCTTCTAATAAGGTTTTCAACATATGCGGACCTCGATGTTCCACATAGTCTTGAATATCTTTCAAGGATAGATTTAGTTTTTTTAGGGTCAAAATAATCTCTAATCGATAGCACTCTTCTAATGTGTAATAGCGGTATCCATTATCTTCAATTTTTGCTGGCAGAAATAGTCCTAATTTTTCATAGTATAAGATCGTTTGTTTTGATATGCCATAAATTTTCGACACATCTCCAATCGTCATATAAATATTTCGCATAGATACTATCCTTTCTACTGTATTTCCAACAGGCATTTAGGTCTTCTAACAGATTTAATACATGTAACGCCTTTAATCCTCTTAATACTTGTATTGCTTATAATACATTCACAATATTTGCAATCTCTATATTATCTGCAATCTTTATAATACTTCTTTTATTTTATTTCCTGTAATACATAAGTGTTTTAGTAAAACTAAACTACAGGTATATAGTTTTAACTACACCTATACTATAGCATAACTATGGGCTTTTTAATATATTGAGTTTCATTCATATATTTTTATCTATTATTAAATTAATTCTCATAAAAAAGTCTAGTCCAAAACCTTTCAAGTTCTATAAACCTTATACTATCAATGGTTAATAACAGATATGAAAAATTTTAAAAATAATTCTTTTTATTTGTTGACTCCACCACAACCATATACTTTATTATAATAACAGAGGACAGGTACTAGATGTACAGGAGTTCTCAATGAGCAAGTTAATAAGTATAAACTATATTGTAAAAGGAGGCTATTCCTATGGCATGTGGACACAAAGGTCGCGAATTTTACGCGAACGATCCAGAAAAATTAGCACGCTACGATATGGCAATGCGTCATATTGAAGCAGCTCGTGAAGAAGGTCAATCTTCCGAGGAAATCCATGCTATGTTCAACCGCATTATGAGCGGCAACACGGCTGGTAAATGTAAGCACAAAAAAGGTTGATTCAAATACGTACGCCCATACTATTAGAATATACCCCAACCTTTGAGTGAAATAGATAGGACGATGTCCGAAACAAAACCCCAACTCTTCTTCCCTTGAGTTGGGGTTCTATTTTTGTGTTAAAACTATTACTAACCACTCTTATATACATAATTCCAGCATTTTGTATAATATCCACAAAAAGGACTATAGCAAATCGTACCTAGTTCGTATTTGTTATAGTCCTTTTCTATTGTATGACATACGGTGAATGTTCATGTAAGTCCTATTACATAGATATTACAATAAAGTTATGAACTTCTCCGGATCATCATATAAGCTGATGATTACACTTTTGCACGTTTTAACCGCAATGCATTACTTACCACAGTAACAGAGCTAAATGCCATGGCGGTTCCGGCAATGATAGGGCTCAAATACCCTATGGCTGCCAATGGAATACCAATGCAGTTAAAGATCAATGCCCAGAATAAATTTTGTTTAATATTTGTCATCGTTTTACGACTAATCGTCACGGCTTGTACTAAGGTGCGCAAATCATTTCGCACTAATACGATATCCGCCGCCTCAATGGCTACGTCCGTACCATGACCGATACCAAATCCAATATCTGCTAGCGCTAAAGCTGGCGCATCATTGATACCATCTCCCACCATGCCAACGGATTTTCCTTGACTTTGTAATGTGGCGATGGTATTTGCTTTATCTTGTGGCAGTACTTCCGCTACTACGTGAGTAATTCCTGCTTGGGCAGCTATATAGTTCGCTGTGCGCGCATTGTCTCCTGTGACCATCCACACATCGATGCCTTGCTCTTGTAAAGCCTTTACAACCTCAGGAGTTTCTGGACGCAATGTATCTGCTACAGCCCAAATACCGTGTACTGTGCCGTCTACTAACAAGACGGATACAGAATTGCCTTGTTCTTCCAGACTGTGGATCTCCGCTTGCCATGGCGTGATATCAACACCTAGTTCTTGCATCCAGCGAGTATGACCAACCCGAATCAATTTATCCGCTATACGTCCTTCCAATCCTTTTCCTGGAATATCTTGGAAGTCTTTCACGATCATTTGTGGCACGCCTTTGCTAGCACCGTATTTAGCAATGGCTTGTGCAATAGGGTGAGTGGATCCTTTTTCAAGATTCACTGTGAAAGCCAAATTATACATTTCATCACCTGCTGTATATATCACTTTCGTAACAGATAGCTTTCCTTCCGTTAAAGTCCCAGTTTTATCCATGATGATGGCATTGATATGACCTGCTTTTTCTAAAAATTCTGCGCTTTTAATAAGCACACCATGTTCTGCCCCAAGGCCTGAACCTACCATGATGGATGTGGGTGTCGCCAAGCCCAAGGCGCACGGGCAGGCAATTACAAGCACAGCTGTGCCATATAATAAAGCTTCTCCTACCGTAGATCCTAATACAAAATACCAAATAATCATGGTAAGAATGGCAATACCGATGACTACCGGCACAAAATAGGATGCTACCACATCCGCGATACGCTGAATGCTCGCTTTAGATGCTTGTGCTTGTTCCACTACTTTGATGATTTGGGATAACATAGTTTCCTCCCCAATAGCAGTGGCTTTCATAATAAATGTGCCCGACATGTTAACTGTGGCGCCTATGACTTGACTAGACTGACCTTTTTCTACAGGTACGCTTTCACCTGTCAGCATAGCCTCATCCACTGTGGAATGACCTTCTAAAATAATTCCATCTACTGGCACTTTTTCGCCGGCCCGTACTTGGATTTTGTCACCTAGGACAATCTCCTTCGTAGGAATATCCATCCACTCCCCATTGCGTTCCACATGGGCCACGCTAGGTTGTAATGCCACTAATTTTTGAATAGCCTCAGACGTACGTCCCTTAGCAATTTCTTCCAATAATTTACCTAATAAAATAAAGGTAATAAGCCACGCAGAGGTTTCAAAATACACATCATGATTCCCTACTGCCATTTGATAGATACTAAATCCGTACGCTACGGACGTGCCTAATGCTACGAGCACATCCATAGTAAGCGTGCCACTGCGAATCGCCGCAAAAGCGCTAGTATAAAAAATCCAGCCCGCTCCAAATTGAGCAATCGTAGCTAAGACTAATTCAATTTCATGAGATAACATCGGCCAATGCCATAAATAGTGACCCATCATGGATACCATCATAGGGATCGCCATGAGGGCTGCCACACCTAAGCGAATATATTGCCCTTTATGAGATGGTTTTTCTACCTTCATATCCGCATCAGTAGCAATATGTGCTTCAAAGCCAATCTTTTCAATAGCAGCAATGACCTCTGCCGCACCTATTGTGCTACCTTCTGTATACGTTACGGTTCCTTTATTGGTGAGCAAATTGACTTTCACATCTTCTACACCATCTAATTTGCTAACTGCTTTTTCTACACGCCCTACGCAAGCTGCGCAGTGCATGCCAATAATAGAAAATTCTTCTTTACGCATGATTCCTCCTAATGATACATAGTTCTATATGAAAGATACCTATATTTATTACTATGAATATATTAACATATATCCAACCTTTTTCATAGTATATACCCTATACAAATTTAACAGTATATTTCTTATACAAATCTTGCAGTATGTGGCTTACACCGATTTGATAGCTATCGATTGTCTAACCCACCGTATTTACACAAACTATTGTATCCTGTCTATGTTACGCTATCCAATTATACAGACCTAACACTCTATATTTCATATAGCAACAGTGTTCCACTAACTTATGTTATACTATAGATACACAAGGATTGTAAACTAATATTTATTATTCATATACAGGAGTTTCTATGTCAGATATCCCCCAATCTTATATCACTATAGCCAATGAGTTTAGAACTGAATATATTATCGAAAAGTCACGTTTCATTTCTACTATCGCTCCTGTTACTACTGAAGGAGAAGCACAAACATTTATCCAACGTATATCCAAAGAATTTTGGGATGCTACTCACAACTGCACCGCCTATGCTATCGGCCCTCGCCAAGAACAACAGCGTTCCTCTGACAATGGAGAGCCCTCAGGGACGGCAGGAAAGCCGATGCTAGAAGTATTAAAAAAAACAGGCATTACAAATGTAGCTGTCGTGGTTACTCGTTATTTCGGAGGTATTAAGTTAGGTGCAGGAGGACTCATTCGTGCGTACTCTCATAGTGCAGCTAAGGCTGTCCAAGAAGGTCCTAAACTACTTATTGCACCTCGCCAAATTGTGACTATCTCCATAGATTATTCTAACTTTGGAGCCATAGAGCGCCAACTACAAACTCAAGGGCTTCACTATACAGCATCGTTTACAGATCTAGTATCTATTGAAATCTATGTAGAACCAGAAGCTGTGACCTCCTTAGAAACAGATTTGACCAACCTAACTGGAGGTAATCTAACTTGGCAATTGCAAGAAGTTCGCATGGTAGAATTACCGTATGTTGCTGATATAACTGAAAACTGATGTTTAGATGTCACATATATGCAATTGGTAATAGAATGGTAGAGTTACTGTAGCCCATCTCCTCTCACAACACATCAATCAGTTATGTAATAGACTAATAAAATTTCTGATCTAACTCTGATGAACAAATGATATGGGATTTTCCAAAAGAGCAACAAAAAACCACGGTGTCTTCCTTCACCGTGGTTTTTTGTGCTTCTTGTTGGAGTCCTCTATATAAAGGGAAAGTACGCTAAATTAATTGTTGCAGCATTCTGCTACAAATACTTCTACAACTTCTTCATCTTGCAATTCAGAAGTCCAAGGATGTGGCCAGCCTTTAATGCTATTATCTTTGCATTGGCTTGCTTCACATGCTTCTAAACGATGTTCTTTTAAATTTTCTATCCATGCTGATACTAAACTCATATTAGTTACTTCCTTCCTTGTCATAACACTCTACTCTTCCTGTTAAGTGTACTCTTATTGCATGTCTGTAGTATACAAGAGTCCAGAACATTTGTGAAATGACAGATAGTTATTATCTCATAAACTATTTTTTATAACACTTTTTATAGTATTTTTATTAAATCAAATTTAATCATAACTAACAAGCATGTTAGATATAACTTTTTGACATTTATTTGACGATTTTTGATAAAATAGAAAACAAAAAGCACACATGTATAACATATGTGCTCTTGTCCTGTGGCGGAGGATTAGGGATTCGAACCCTAGCGCCGGTAACCCGACCTAACGATTTAGCAAACCGTCCTCTTCAGCCTCTTGAGTAATCCTCCATGATACTTACTAAGAATACCATAGAAAGATTCAATTTGTCAATTCTTTTTTAAAGTTCATAGCCAACTTCTACAACTTCAACTTCTCCAGAGTTTGGATGCATCATTAGTCCATGGACTGCTACATCCTTTGGAATCAACGGGTTCATACGAAGCATGCTCACTGTTTCTTGTACATTATCTACTGGGTGAGAAAATCCATCAGCCCAATGCTCTAATTCGTGACGCACCATTTGAATCGCCTCAGGTGCTACACCCCGCAACAACATGGCTGTAGTCAAACTTTCAGAAGTAGTTTTCGCCATGCCACACTCATAATGGCCGATCACAAAAATTTCAGATACTCCTAATTCATAGATACAAACTAACAAACTACGTACCACGCTATCAAACATACCTGAAATGGAGTTGCCCGCCGATTTAATCACCTTTGCATGACCCCGTTCAATGCCGAGAGCTTGCTCCATAAAGTTCACTAATCGCGTATCCATACACGTCAAAATCGCAATTTCACGAGTTGGCACCTTACTTACTGTTGGTGGCTCATCCCCATGTTCTTTGGTCGTACTGTCTAGAAATTCTCGATTATGTCGTAATATTTCATTTAATAAATTCATCAGTCACCTCACATAAAATTATCGAATTCGTTTTTTATAATGTTGTGAATTACCTTGCTGTTTCCAACCTACACGATCACCAATAGACATAACGCGACGAGTTAAACACTCTTTACATTGGTCTGCATTATCATCCACACATGGCTTATTATCATATAATAAATACTTCGCACGATGCTCTGGTACTGTAATGATAGGCATTAAGATATTCGCTCCAGCCGCCAATCCTTTTTCACGACCTAGTTTGTCTAAAGCTTGCAATGCTGTGGTAGCTGCAATATTAACATCTTTTAAGAATAGACGTGTTAAGGCAATCATTTTTAATCCTAACTGCACCCGCTCTAGTTTACCCTCTTGTGAGTCTATGCCTAACTCCAAAGCACGTTGCCCTAGAGGAGTATCATGGTGTACCACATACGGTCCCATACCAATCATATCGATATCCATATCACGATAGAATAAAATGTCGTTGACAAGATCATCTAGTGTTTGTCCTGGTAAACCAATCATAACACCTGTACCGACTTGAAATCCTACCTTGCGCAAAGACTTCAAGCAATTCACACGTGTCTCAAAGGAGTGTAAGGCATCCTTTGGATGAATCATCTCAAATAAGTCTTTGTTCGTTGTTTCAATACGAAGAAGGTAGCGGTCAGCGCCTGCTTCACGCATACGTCTATACGCCTCTTCCGATTGCTCCCCTACACACATGGTGATGCCTAGCTCATTGTTGCTTAACTTTTTAATATCGCGAATTAAATCCACCACATAATCTACAAAGGCATCATCCGTACGTTCTCCGGACTGTAATGTTAAAGATCCATACTCATGGTCGTAGGCCCATTGTGCCATTTTTAATACGTCATCACGAGACATATCAAATCGTTCTGTCTTGCTGTTTTCATGACGGATACCACAATATAAACAGTTTTTGATACAACGATTGGAAAACTCAATGAGTCCACGGTAATAGGCTACCTTATCTACATAAGCAGCTTTTACTTCATAGGCTTTTTTATATATTTTTTGTAATTCTCCCTCATCCGTAATGGTCATGAGAAATCGTAACTCCTCCTCCGTTAACCACTCGTCACCGACAAGGTCTTTTTGTAAAATACTATCTACTGTCATAATTCCTCTATTAGAACACATGTAATACTTATAATTCCTTACGATAGGCAATGGTAATTGACCCATCTATAGCTATAGGCAATGGATCCAATACAAATCCTTTTAATTCTTTTGGTAACCGTGAAAGTTCTGTCACTTGATGTTCACAGATATAATGTGCCAATGAACCACGCATCTGTTTTGACGATGTACTAAGCTGCTTCCACACACCATTACGATGCTCTAAAAATTCTATGGTTACCATCTTAGGATGGTTAATCCATTTAGAATATTCCTTAGATGCCAAATTGAGTATCCAATCTTCCTCACCTACAGCGGCATCCACTAAAGGTTGCCACCAGGCATAGAGATTTGTTTTTTCCTCTTTCAATACAGGATCAATTAAATCCAGCCGATATCCTTTGATACCACTGTTAGGGGCTACTAAGCCATACAAGGCAGACCCTATCCATACATGGGTATTGGCGAATGCTTTTCCTTCCTCTGAAAGTCCATCATAATCAAAATTTTTGAAAGATAGCCCGTCATAGCTAAGCGCTGCCATACCTTCTACTTCTTTGTCATAATTTTGATAAAAATCATATACTTCATCTAAAACTGTATCTTTTATTTTTAAAGCCTTCCCTAGACCTTCTTTTGATACACCTTGCATGTGTTTCACAATTTGCTCCGTCATATATGATGCAAACATAGGTCCACTAGGAGTGCCTTTTATATCTTTTGTTTTACTAGGGGATATAATTAGTTTCATAGTCTCCTCTATTCTAACAGTACTATTCTATCGTTTAATATATCTATTTATTTAATACCCAATAATCATGATATTATCTATTTTCAATCTTGTTAGTATTCATAGTATTGTTGTAGACTTATATAGTATATCATACATCGACTAAAATGGATATGGACTCCATCATACATATTTAAGTATCTTTTTAATACCCATGATGCATTCCACAATCTTATTCTATTCCTCTCATATATTATAGACAAAGACCATATCATATCAAGAATATTAGAAAAATTATAAGTAAAGAAAACCCCTCAAACACAAGTGTTCAAGGGGCTTTGTTATACGCTTTATCGATTATTTCAATTCGATTGTTGCGCCAGCTTCTTCTAATTTAGCTTTTAAAGCTTCAGCGTCAGCAGCAGCTACGCCTTCTTTAACAGCAGCAGGAGCGCCGTCAACGATAGCTTTAGCTTCTTTTAAGCCTAAACCAGTAGCTTCACGTACAACTTTGATTACGTTGATTTTGGAAGCACCAGCGTCTTTAAGAATTACGTCGAATTCGGATTTAGCGTCAGCACCGCCAGCAGCAGCACCAGCAGCAGCTACAGCTACAGGAGCAGCAGCAGTTACGCCGAATTTGTCTTCGATTGCTTTTACAAGATCATTAAGTTCTAAAATAGTTGCAGTTTCTAATTCAGCAACGATGTTTTCGATGTTCAATGCCATGATTGATATCCTCCATTTTTGATATATGTTTTCTTAGTTAATTGTGTTGCTATTATGCAACAGTTTCGTCTTTTGCTTCCGCAACAGCTTTTACTGCGTAAGCTACATTGCGAACTGGAGCTTGAAGCACGGAAAGAAGCATGGAAAGCATACCTTCGCGGTTCGGCAAGTTTGCAATTTCTTGTACTTTTGCAGCGTCAAGAACTTCACCTTCCACAATACCAGCTTTAACAGTTAAAGCTTCAGTTTTTGTGTCTTTAATGAAGTTTTCAAGAATACGAGCTGGAGCTACAGCGTCTGTGCTAGAAGTTGCTAATGCAGTAGGACCTTCTAAATGCTCAGAGAAAGCTTCGTAACCTAATTCGTTAGCAGCGATGCGAGTCAAAGTATTTTTGATTACTTTGTATTCTACACCTTCAGCCAAGAATTTACGACGAAGATCTGTTACTTGAGCAACAGTCAAACCGCTATAACCAACTAATACAGCACCTTTCGCTTCAGAAAGAGTTTCTTTCATTTGAGCTACAACTGCTTGTTTTTGTTGAGTGACAGCCATTAGAATACCTCCTTGTAGATTTTTGGTGATTTTCTATGTACTATCTTAGCGTAAAAACGACCTCAACGAAGACGTTGAGGTCGAGAACCATTCCATAATAGATTGGATTCAGCCTCAGCGGGCGAGTTTCCTCATTAAATCAAATGATGCCAGCCGTCTACAGCTAAGAGAACATATATAATTATTGTTCCTTGCTAGTGCTTGTTAATTTAAACACGTTCATAGGAACGCCAGGACCCATAGTGGAGCTAAGTGTCACAGTTTTAATGTATTGACCTTTAGCTGCTGCAGGTTTAGCTTTAACAATAGTATCAACGATTGTACGGAAATTGTCAAGTAATTTCGCATCATCAAAAGATGCTTTACCGATAGGACATGCAATGATACCAGCTTTGTCTGTACGGTATTCGATTTTACCTGCTTTAATTTCGCTAACAGCACGAGCTACGTCAGGTGTTACAGTACCAACTTTAGGGTTTGGCATTAAGCCTTTAGGACCTAAAATTTTACCTAAACGACCAACTTGGCCCATCATGTCAGGAGTAGCTACAACAACGTCGAAGTCGCTGAAACCACCTTGTACTTTTGCTACTAATTCTTCGGAACCAACGATATCTGCGCCAGCATCCTCAGCTTCTTTAATTTTGTCGCCTTTCGCAAATACGAGTACGCGTTGAGTTTTACCTGTACCATGTGGTAATACAACGGCACCACGAACTTGTTGATCAGCGTATTTAGGATCGACGTTCAAATTGAAAGCGATTTCGATTGTTTCGTCGAATTTTGCAGTGGCAGTTTTCTTAACTAATTCAATACCTTCTACTGGTTCGTAGAATTTATCTGCTTCGATAAGTTTTACTGCTTCAGCATATTTCTTACCTACTTTTGCCATTTTTATTCCTCCTTATGTGGTGTAACGGGATGTCCCTCCCACCGATATGTGAGTCACATACCGTACGCTAATTAATCAACGATTTCAATGCCCATGCTGCGTGCAGTACCTTCTACCATACGCATAGCTTGCTCAACAGTGTTAGCATTTAAGTCAGGCATTTTAAGTTCAGCGATTTCACGAACTTTATCGCGACCAACTTTAGCTACTTTATCACGGTTAGGTACTCCAGATCCTTTTGGGATACCTGCTGCTTTTTTCAATAAAACTGCAGCTGGTGGAGTTTTTGTGATGAAAGTGAAGCTTCTATCTTCGTATACAGTAATAACAACTGGGATGATAAGACCAGCTTGTTGAGCTGTTCTTTCGTTAAATTCTTTAACGAAGCCCATGATGTTAACACCTGCTTGACCCAAAGCTGGACCAATCGGTGGCGCTGGACTCGCTTTACCAGCCTCGCACTGTAATTTCACAACTTTACTAACTTTTTTAGCCATGGTGATTACACCTCCTTGCGTCAAAATGTGGTGGTAACGGAGCGAAATTGCCCCTCCCACTGGCAACCTCCCGGCCGCCTAAAAAGGTTAGAGTTATATAATATATTAAAGAATTTTCTCAACTTGAGAATATTCTACCTCTACTGGGGTTTCACGATTAAACATCTCTACATTTAAACGTAGTTTTGCATGATCATGATTAATTTCAGTAATAACGCCTGTTCTATCTTCAAAGGCACCGGATGTAATTCGGACAGTTTCTCCTACTTCAACATCAAGAGTTTGTACTGGTTCTTGATCCAAACCTTGAGACTTCAAGATATAGGCTACTTCAGAATCAGATAGTGGCACTGGTTTTGTTACAGAACCAACAAATCCTGTAACACCTGGTGTATTACGCACCACATACCAAGATTCGTCATTTACTTCCATTTCTACCAGCACATAGCCTGGAAAGACTTTGCGTTTTACTACTTTTTTTACACCATCTTTTTCGTCGATTTCATCTTCCATTGGAATTAAGATGCGTGAAATCACATCTTCCATTCCCATAGCTTGAACTTTCAACTCCAAAGTGGTTTTTACTTTATTTTCGTAGCCTGAGTAAGTATGTAAGACATACCACTTTTTATCTGTTCCCATTAAAAAAGCCTCCTACTTTACAGCACTCTTTAACAACTTAAAAAGTTCTGCAAATACTGTGTCAACGATACCAATAATAACAGAAATTAAAATTACTGCTATAAATACGGCAATCGTATAGTTCACAAGCTCTTTTTTTGTAGGCCAGACTACTTTCTTGAGCTCAGATCGCACTTCACGAACGAATTTACCGTTACCATTTTGTTGTGCTTGAGCTTTTGAATTAGTTCCTGCCATGATATCACATCCTCACGTCAACAAATAATTAACAATTATTTTGTTTCACGGTGTAACGTGTGTTTACCACAGAATTTACAGAATTTATTCATTTCAATACGATCTGGGTTATTTTTTTTGTTTTTGTTTGTCTGATAGTTACGTTGCTTGCATTCAGTACAAGCCATTGTTACTGCGTTACGCATCAGTTTACACCTCTCTTTAAAGTGCCTAGACGGCTATTACTTCATAAACATACTAATATAGACTACCACAAGTGGAAGCCTATGTCAAATGCAATCTAAAAAAGCCAGGTTTTTCCTGACCTCTATATTATTACATAGAACATCTTAAATAGCAAGTAGTTTCCTATGTTATTTATAAATTTTTCATTTACAAAATTGAATGATAGGACTATAATAAAACCATAATTTACCATGTTGCATGGAACACTAGCTCAGTTGGCAGAGCATCTGACTCTTAATCAGAGGGTCCAGGGTTCGAACCCCTGGTGTTCCACCACACCTATAACCGCACAACAGTGCGGTTCTTTTGTTTTGCGACATCAAGATTGATTGACGTAACTTTTTCAAGTTGACCCCATTTTGACCCCAGCTTGACCCCAGCTTACTTGATTTCTTGAAAAATGCACGCAGTTTATGGAGTTCCCCATGTTTAAATTTTTCCTATCTACCCTTATCTCTTTCATCGATGCCCTATTTATGTTATTTGAATCTATTGGTATATTTGTTTTTTCCTTAATTATCTTAATTATAGTACTCATCGTAGTTGGATGTTTCTTTATAGCCTTATTTAGCTAATTATTATTTACATCACTCAATTCTTCACTCCGCTTAATGCGTAATAGAATCACAAATATTCATTATAATTTTATACGATAAAGGACTGTCACAAAATGTAGAAATACATTTTAGGACAGTCCTTTTCCATTATAACACCAGCGCCCCTACGACGCCACCTACTAGCAAGGTAATGTCATAGAATATAAATGTTGGCACGCAAGTATCCCATATATGATTGTGTTGTCCATCTGCATTGAGTCCTGATGTAGGCCCTAATGTAGAATCCGATGCTGGCGAACCTGCATCTCCTAAGGCTGCTGCGATACCGATTAATAAGATGATAGCCGGCACTGAAAAACCTAAATGCAATCCCATAGGAATATATATAGATGCAATCACTGGAATGGTACCAAAGGAAGTGCCTATTCCCATAGTAATTAGCAATCCCACAATAAGCATCACGATGGCACCTACTAATTTTGAATCAATAATAGTCACTGTGGCTGATACTAAATGTTCCACAGAGTTTGTTTCTCGCAATACGTTGGCATAACCTGCGGCAATTAACATGACAAATGCTATGGTCCCCATCATGCGAATACCACCATCCACATCTTCATCCATTTTTGACCATTTGATGAGGCCTGTAGCAAAGAATACTGCCAATCCTGCTAACGCTCCTATGGGCAAAGATTTAAAATACAGCTGTGCCACAAAAGCCACTGCTGCCCCTGCTAATCCTTTCCAACAATCTGCCGTCATACGAGTTGTATGCTCTGTAGATTCTTCTTGCACCACCGCAATATCTTCATACTCACGACTTCGACTATAATACACAATGGCAAGCAATAATCCTACCACCATGGATATACCACCAATCCACATGACAGAAGCTATATCAGAAATCGATACATTCACACCGTTCGCTACCATTTGATCTTTTATAATAGTCATAAACAGTAATCCAAAGCCAACTGGCAAAGATACATACGGTGCTTTCAACCCAAATGTTAAGGCGCATGCCACCGCTCTACGATCTAATTTCATTCGATTCATCACCACTAATAGGGGCGGAATCAAAATAGGAATGAAGGCAATATGCACAGGAATTAAATTTTGCGAAAAACATGCTACGAAAGCGATGAGCAAGGTAAATGCTACTTTTTTCGTACCTACAATATTAGTAATCTTCTTGGTAACAACTGTGGCTAGCCCAGACCGTCCAATGACAATGGCTAAGGCTCCCAGTAAAATATAACTAAATGCAGTTTCCGAATTGCCACCCATACCACCGATTAATGACTCAATCGTAGTAGTTACCGTCATCCCTCCTGCTAGGCCTGCCACTAAGGAAGCTACGATAACCGATAACAACACGTTAAATCGTAGCAAACACAGAATCGACATTGCGATGACTGATAACACTATGGGGTTTAACACTATATCCATTTAGGATCTCCTTCTTTTGTACTTACTCAGCTTGGAGCAACTGTTCTAGGTACGTTCGTTCCCACACATCTCCATAGCCATCTAATTGTTGCAATGCTATTGTACCATAGGTAGCCAAACTTTTAGAAAAAGCTTGATCCACCTCTGCACTAGGATACTCAGTTTTGAGGAAACAAATAGCCCAATGCACACGACCAACTTCTTGTCCATGTTGCTCTACTACACCATGAGATTGGGCAGATTCCAAATAGGATACAGCTGTCTGCGTATCTCCTTTAATTCGGGCTAACAAACCAAGGTATGCCTCAATAGTCGGTCTCCGTCGACTTATGGTATATTGCAAGCATAATTCATAGGACTGTTGAAAATACGTAGCCGCTACTTCATACTGTTGCAATGCAAAAGCTGTCATACCCGCATTGGTGGCAAATACAATCCATGAACTATATAGTTCCGTTTGATCACAATAGTCCAGTGCTTTTTGGTACATCTCTAATGCCGTCTCCAGACAAGACCGACTTTTTTCAACATCTCCTAAGTAGTTATAGGCCGCCCCAATATTAATAGCATATCTACGAGCCACAGTTTGGGTTACCGAGAATAAGCGTATAGATTCCTCTAGGAGAGGAATTGCCTGTTCTGGCTGACCTTCCATAATGAAAGCCAATGCTTTCAGTCTTAATATAACCCCAATCTCCTTTTTGAAATGGTACTGCTCTGCCAACGCAAGAGCCTTTGTGGTATATTGATGTATCTCTAGAATATGACGCATTTGCAAGTGATAATAAATCATCTCTTTATAAGCTTTCAACTTATAATTCGATGCTTCTTGTTCCATACTTTCCTCTAATAATTCTTGAAAGTATCCTAAACCTCGCTCCTTATCACCGATACTCATGTAATATTTACCTGCTCCGTATAGGTAAGGCAATTCTAAGGCTCGCACCTCTGGCACATCTCCATACAATGTGTACACATGAGCTAACTCATCTTCTATTTCCTGCAAGGCTTTACCCGTTACTTCTCCCATAAAATACCCTGCATAGACAGAAGATAATTCCCCTACGCCAAGTTCTGGAGAGGCATCTTTATTAAAGTTTAAATAATGCATAAAAGATTTTAATTTATACATTAAAGCTTTTTGGTATTGTCCTGCTTCACGGAAATGAAATTCTAGTTGCTTATAGCGAATCATATCTTCCTTGGAGTGTGTTAACCGTTTTTCCCAGGCTTCCCCCAGATACGCATGCAAAATTTGACGGCGATCGATAGCCATTTGATCTCGTAAATACTCTTTGCACTTGAATTGTTTTAAACTATATTGCACTTCACCATGTTGTGTACGGTAATCAATGAATCCTTTTCTTTCCAACTCCTCTAAAGTTTGCAACAGACGTAGTTTGTCTAAGCCCATATATTGTTCAATCATCCCTAATGGTGCTTCATTATAAAATAAACTGATAAACTCCGCCAATTTACGTTCTTCTTCAGATAAAGTATCGCATTTCTTGCTATAGAGCAGTTCCATATCTTTAGTCAAACCATAAATAGAACCATATTCTTTCCATAGTTGCATACTTTCTATCAGCACTAACAAATTGCCTCGACTGACTTCTACTAATTGATCCACTATATCTGTGTCCTGTAACGTAGGTTCTCGGTCCAAGATAAAAGCTCGCATCCGTTCATCTGGTAAAGGCAATAAGGAAATACTTTGCAATGCTTTCTGCTGTTCTAAACTTTGCAAGGTTCGTTGATGCATGCCTTTTACTTCCTCTACGTCAGTAACAATGATCATAAGACGTTCAGACCTATGATGTAACAGCAATAAACTCAATAAAGAAAAACTTAAGGAGTCCATCCATTGCACATCCTCAAAAATCAATGTAAAAGGAATTTCTTCCGACACCTGTTCTAGTAGATTTGATACTGCTTGGTACACTACATCAAAAGGCAATGCTTCCGTTACTTCTAAAAAGCCCAAGTCTCGAGCCATACGTCGATCTAACTGTGGAAAGATTTCATAAATACGCCGTAATTCGATGTTTTCCAGACCTTGTAATTCGATTTCTTCAAGTATCTTTCCTACAATAGGAATCCACGCATGCAATAGCAAGCCTTGTTCCTCTTCATAACATTGGCTATCTAACACACATCGGTAGGGCTCTACTTTATCTCGTATATATTCTACGAGGCTCGTTTTACCGCTTCCAGTGTCTCCTGTAATACGCAAAGCTAAGGGAGTATCTTCAAAGAAGTGCAAATACTTCTGCACCTCTCCTGCTTCTGCATCACGGCCCTTCAACATCGTATGTTCTACAAAGGACACTGCCTCTTGCTTTTGTACTTTTGATAAATGCATAGCTTCTCGAAGAGAGTTAGGTACACTTTCATCTAAATCATCTGCGTAAATACATTGCAGTTGATGGTATAACTGTTTCCCCATGGTCGTGAAACCTTGGCTCATAATCAGTTCCAAAATCGCACTAAACCGCTCTTCGTTATAGGGGTCATAGGACAATAGGACAGGAATATATCGCTCAATACAGGCGATATTTTTTTCCTCAATCCCTGCATCTACTAAATCATAGACCGCCTCCATGTACATAGATTTAAGACGACTTCGTTCCCCTAAATACCAATCTTCATAAGCCACTGCATCTTTTACATAAAATCCCTGTAAAAATTCCCCTTTGTAAATATCTATATATTGTTTAGGGTTCCTTTGAAATTGATGTACATCCACATAGATATGTGCCGTAGGATTCCATTGTAATACAGCGTTCCTCGGTGATACAAATACATCTGCCCCCAATAGCTTTTTTGCCTCATAAATGGCATTTCTTAAGTTTTTTCTGGCATTGATCTCCGATTTTTCAGGCCACAATAAACCGCTAATTTCATCTCGGAGGGCTACTCCTTTTACCACCATATAATAAATGAGCGCTTGTACTTTTCCATAGGTAAAAAAGATGTCTTTCCCATCTACTTGTATCCGTGGTGTCCCTAATAAATGAATTTCTATCCCCATATGATTTCCTTCATTCCATTATGATGGGTCTTATATTTTAGCAAGACCTAACAATCGTTGTTCCTCTGCATCTAACACAGCTTCTATCTCTTCCATGCTATCTGCCAATTGTTTCACAAGCTCTGCATCTTGTATAGATCCTAAATTGATTTTCACATTTAAAAAGGCACTCTTTACAGCAGCTCTTGCATTAATCGTAGCAATCATCCCATCCGTAATGGCATTGGTATTTCCTTTTACAATGACTGTTTCCGTCAAGGGTAATAAAGTATATGCTAATTTACCAATTTCATAAGGCACTAAGGCTGCTTGTTTCGTGGTACGTTGTATTTCAGCTTTACGAAATACTTTTTCTTCATCTGTTTCTTTTGGTAATTTGAAAGCTCCCATTAACTCCATAAAAGCAGCACTATCTTTATTAATATAGTGAACAAAGTCTTCTTTGACTTGGCTTACTTCTTTTTGAATAGCCTTCATCTCCTCATGGACCGCTTCGTATTTTGCATTCCCAATTGTTAAATTCGCTACCATTTCAATTAAAGCGGCCGCCATAGCGCCATTCATCGCCGCCACACTGCCACCTCCTGGGGCTGGTACACTAGAACCAAGGTCACGAATAAACTCTAATACAGATGCGTTATGTAATTCCATCATTCCTCCTAAAACAATCCTTTAATAGTCCCTTCTGCTGTTACATCCATACCAAGAGCTGCTGGTTGTTTCGGTAACCCTGGCATGACCATAATATTGCTTGTTTGACACACAATAAATCCAGCCCCATTGGCAATTCGTACATCTTGCACAGTAATCGTAAAGCCTGTAGGGGCTCCTAGTAACTCCGGATTATCACTTAAGGAATATTGTGTTTTTGCCACACATACCGGTAAGTCTGCCAATCCCCATTCTTCCAATTGAGCAATTTGCTTTTTCGCTGCACTGGTAAATTCTACACCATTGCCACCATAAATTTCTTTTACAATAGCCGTTAACTTATCAGGAATACTATCTTTCGCGTCGTATAAAGCAGTTGGCTTGATATCTGTTCCTTCAAGCATACCCATCACTTGTTTCGCCATATCAATACCGCCGGCTCCACCTTTTCCCCAGCATTCATTAAGGCTTACATCTACACCGTAATGATCACATAATTGCAATAATGCATCGATTTCAGCTGGTGTATCCGTAGCAAATTTATTAATACTCACTAATACTGGTAACCCAAAGGCTCTCATATTGGCGATTTGTTTCCCTAAATTCACAAAGCCTCGTTCTAGTGCTTTTACATTTTCTTTGGTCAACTCTGATTTTGGCACTCCTCCATGCATTTTTAAGGCACGGATAGTGGCTACGATGACCACTGCATCAGGGAAGATGTCTCCATAATGACACTTAATATGTAAGAATTTCTCTGCTCCTAAATCCGCCCCAAATCCCGCTTCTGTAATGACTACATCACCTAATTTTAATCCTAGCTTGGTAGCAATGATAGAGTTACATCCATGAGCAATATTCGCAAATGGACCACCATGGATCAGTACTGGTGTATGTTCTAACGTTTGTACTAAATTAGGTTTGATAGCATCTTTCATAAGTAGTGCCATCGCTCCTTCACAACCTAATTGATGAACAAATACAGGATCTCCAGATAGGTTTGTACCAATTACAATACGACCAAATCGTGCTTTTAAATCTTCTAAATCACGAGCCAAGCATAAAATAGCCATAATTTCAGAGGCCACCGTAATCATGAAATGATCTTCTCGTGGTACACCACTCATAGGGCCACCCATGCCAATGACCACATTACGTAAAGCACGATCATTCATATCTAATACGCGTTTCCAACTAATACGACGCACATCGATTTGTAGTGCATTACCTTGGAAAATATGATTATCAATCATTGCTGATAACAAGTTATTAGCCGCCGTTATGGCATGCATATCCCCTGTAAAATGAAGATTAATATCTTCCATTGGCACTACCTGCGCATAACCACCGCCAGCAGCACCACCTTTGACACCGAATACTGGTCCTAAGGATGGTTCGCGCAATACAGCAATACTATTCACACCAATTTGTTGTAAAGCTTGCGTCAATCCAATAGTAGTGGTAGACTTGCCTTCTCCTGCTGGTGTAGGTGTGATGGCTGTAACTAGTACCAGCTTACCATTCGGCGTATCCTGTAAGCGTTCCATCGCATCAAAGGACACTTTTGCTTTATATTTTCCATATAATTCTAATTCATCTTCTGCTAAATTGCATCGTTTTGCAATTTCCACAATAGGTTCCATTTGTGCCTGTTGGGCAATTTCAATATCACTTAACATGAGTCTCCCTCCTTATACATCGCTATGCACTTGCATGACCATAACGCAGGTTACAGCAATTCTTTACTGTTCAAGAATTCCAACACTTTTCACTAGTACTATAGTAAAGAAATAGTCTATTACGAACATCATACAACGATTTACCATATTTCGTCTATCAATAATTACACTTAAAGCACTTTCCTTTTCTATAACAAGTTATAAAAAAACACCATATATCCAGAACTGGTATATATGGTGTTTATTTACATTCTATTATGCATGCGCATCTGCCATAGCTTCCAAATGTTTTTGTTCTAGAGCCGATACTTCTTCATCTGTTAGTGGATGATCTATATATCGTTTTAAATCTTCTGCAGATACTTCTTGTTCCCATCGCCCCACAATAGCTGCAGCGATGCAATTACCTAACAAGTTACATACGGTACGACCCATATCTAACACACGGTCTATCCCCAAAATTAAAGCTAAGCCTTCCACTGGCAGTCCAAAGGCTGCACTTGTAGCTGCCACCACAATTAAGGAGCCGCCTGGTACCCCTGCAATTCCTTTAGTGGACAACATCAACGTAATCATCATTAAAATTTGTTGATCAATCGGAAATGGAACACCATAGACTTGTGCAATAAAGACAACCGCCAATGCAGAGTACAACGTAGAGCCATCTAAATTAAATGTATATCCCAAGGGAAGTACGAAGCTTACAATATGATTGGGAATCCCCATCTTTTTCAATTTCTCCATAGCAATTGGTAATGCTGCCTCTGATGCGGCTGTGGTAAACGCTAAGATAGTAGGCTCTTTCAATGCGATGAATAATTTAAATAAGTTCACTTTTGTTAAAGCCGATGCGATACCCAATACGATGGCAAGGAACACAATTAGCCCCGCATATAAAGTAAATACTAATTTTAATAATGGAATCAGCATTTCAATCCCAAAGGCACCAACTGTATACGCAATAGCACCAAAAATACCGATAGGAGAAATATACATGACATAATGGGTTACTCTAAACATGATGTGGGCTATACTTTTTGATAAGTCTACAATTTGTTTTCCCTCTTTACCCAAACTTGCTGCTGCAATAGCAAACATACAGCTAAAGAAGATAATTTGTAACATATCTCCACGAGCCATGGCATCAATAATATTTGTTGGAATAATATTCACTAACATTTGCACATGGTCCATTTGACCTTTAGAGGCTGCTTTGTTAACGATATCCGTAGCGCCACCACTAGCTGTCAAATTCACACCCACTCCGGGTTCTACTACATTCACAGCAAACAATGCAATAAATAACGCCAACGTAGTAGCTAATTCAAACCATAGAATCGCTTTTCCGCCAAGACGACCTAATTTTTTAAAATCCCCTGTCCCGGCGATACCCATTACTAGGGAGCTAAAAATTAAAGGGACTACAATCATTTTAATCATGCGAATAAATACATCACCTAAAGGTTTTAATTGTTTCGCAAAATCTGGTGCCACTGCACCTACTAGCACACCAGCCAAAAGACCAATGCCTATCCACCCGGACAGTCCAATTTTCTTTAACATAGTATAGAATCTCCTTTTTACATACCAATACTTGCTTAGGTTATATAAAAAGAGGCGATGGTGTACAAGTACAGAATGTCTCTTTCAGAACCTATTCTAAAATTCTATAGAAAGCATTATAACAAATCCTTTACAGAGATACAATAGTACAATTAATGTATACAAAAAATATAAAAATCTTTTTTCAAAAAATTTTTAATAAAAAGTTTTATATTTTGACATTCTTTTGACGCTTCTAGTTTATACTACACATAAAGAGTAGCAACACTATGATACTCTCTTTCTTGTGAAGTGATGTACGTATATTATAAACTCCTCAACTCCTTTATAGGGCCTAATAATATATGTATGCGACATAACCAGCTACCTCTACCATGCTACCTCTACGGTATGTCGCACATAAATACACATCCTTCATTCACATCTTTAGGTCTTCTCCTCTACTCTTCCCTACAGATGGCCTAAAGAACTCTATCAACGAATACCATGAGCATCTATTAGATGTACATGGTATTTTTTCTTTTTTGCTGCACTTATACTATTATATAATCTAAGTATTTCGACAACATTAATACTCTCATCACCGTATAGTGAAATACAAAAAAAAGGCTCTATAATAAATGTTGGGGCTACTCATATAAGAGTAGTCGCCAACATTTTTTGTTGCAATAAAATAGACATATACAGACTCATACCGTATCATAAAAGTAACCACACAATTAAGAAAGGATGAGTCATATATGTCTACAGTTAATTATACAGAAATTATCTTTAAAATTAAAGAGGAATATATCAAACATACAAGAGTAAATGAGGACGGTTCTGTTCACTTTACTCTTGAGATGCCAGTAGCTGAACAAGTGTGTCCTCATTGTGGAGAGAGCACTAGAAAGTCTAAAGGTAAACGATCTAGGGAGGTTAAATTTGGTGTTATACAACATCATCCTGTGACTGCTACATATTTACAAAGACGCTACACATGCCAGGAGTGTCATCATACTTTCATAGAAAAGAATCCTTTTGTTAGCCGTTATTTGCAAATTAGTAAAAGTAATATGGAATATCTATTTAGGCAATTTAGTGAAAAAGGATCTTTTACCGAGATGGCTAAGCGCAGTGACATTTCTGTATCTACAGTCATTCGATATTGTTCTAAGTTAGCTATTCCTAGGCCAAAGAATCTACCTACTGTATTAGGTATCGATGAGTATAAAGGTAATGCTGGAGGTCAAGTATACCAAGTTATCATTACGGATATAAGGAATCATTCCATCGTGGATATTTTACCTAAACGAGATACTAATGCACTAATTCAGTATTTTTCTAGCTTTTCTAGAAAAGCTAGAAAACAAGTTACATATATTATTATGGACATGTCTCCGTTATTTAAGTTAGTGATGCAAACTATGTTTCCTCATGCACATATTGTAGCTGATCGCTATCATGTATGTCGCTTAGTGGATTGGGCTGTAGAACGAGTACGCAAGAGAGAGCAAAAGATATTAGTAGCACATTCTAAAATGCTCAAACATAACCGAAGAATACTTATGAAAAATCCTGACAGATTAACTGAAAGCGAACAGATAAAACTACAGGAAATATTACGTATCTCTGATGATTTACGGATTGCTTATGGACTTAGATTAGCCTTTAGAAAGATATTTAAAACCTTTAGCATTCATAACATCGAAAGACATTTACAGTTATGGCTGAACATAGTAGAAAGAAGCCATTTAGTAGAATTTAACAATTTTAAACTATCTTTTACTAATTGGTTCCCTCAAATTGTCAATGCCTTTGTATTACCATATTCCAATGGATTTACTGAAGGTTGTAATAACAAAATTAAAGTATTAAAGAGAATAAGTTATGGGTTACGCCATTTTGAACGCTTTAGAGTTCGTATACTTATGTTAAGCAAAAAGAATAGCACTAGCTATTTCCATAGCTAGCGCTAAAAGCTTTTACATGAGTAGCCCCCACATTTGACAAAGAGCCAAAAAAAAGACTGCTTACATAGTAAATGTAAACAGTCTTTTTTGTATTGCAACGATCTCAGTGTAATTAATTATGCTTGTTGTTCACCTACGTGTTCAAAGCTTGCTTGTTCTAAAGCTTCCACTTCTTCATCAGTCAAAGGATGTTCCATTAATTCTGACAAACGCTCCGCAGATACTTCGTTTTCCCAACGCCCTACAACAGCAGCTGCTAAACAGTTACCAGATAAGTTACATACAGTACGCGCCATATCTAATATACGGTCTACACCAAGGATTAATGCTAAGCCTTCTACTGGCAATCCAAAGGCCGCTGCTGTACCAGCAATAACAATCAATGATGCTCCTGGCACTGCTGCAATCCCTTTCGTGGACAACATCAACGTTAATACCATTAATAATTGCTGTTCTAATGGAAATGGCACACCATACACTTGAGAAATAAATACTACCGCTAAGGATGAGTACAACGTGGAGCCATCCAAGTTAAATGTATATCCCAAAGGTAGTACGAAACTTACGATTTGGTTAGGAATACCAACCTTTTTCAATTTTTCCATGGCAATTGGCAATGCTGCTTCAGACGCCGCTGTAGAGAAAGCCAACACGATTGGCTCTTTCAATACTTTACCTAGTTTAAATAAGTTTACTTTTGTAAAGAAAGAAGCGATAGCAATGATAAGGATTAAGAATAACGCCAAACCACCGTACAAGGTGAATACTAACTTCATCAATGGCACTAGCATACCCAAGCCAAAGTTACCTACTGTATATGCAATGGCACCAAAGATACCGATAGGAGACACATACATTACATAGTGCGTCACTTTGAACATAATATGAGCCAAGTCTTTGGAAAGTTCAACAATTTGTTTCCCTTCTTTACCAATACTTGCTGCTGCAATAGCAAACATACAGCTAAAGAAGATAATTTGCAACATATCACCACGAGCCATAGCGTCTACAATGTTCGTTGGAATGATATTTACCAACATTTGTACGTGGTCCATCTCGCCTTTTGCTGCTGCTTTATTAGCAATGTCTACGGCATTACCTGTAGCTGTTAAGTTCACTCCTACGCCCGGTTCAAATACATTAACTACAAATAACCCTACAAATAATGCTAGTGTAGTCGCAACTTCAAACCATAGAATAGCTTTGCCCCCTAAACGGCCTAATTTTTTAAAGTCCCCCGTACCAGCGATGCCCATGACAAGGGAACTGAAAATCAATGGTACTACGATCATTTTAATCATACGAATAAATACATCGCCTAATGGTTTTAATTGTTTTGCAAAATCTGGTGCTACCGACCCTACTAGTACACCCGCTAATAAGCCAATGACAATCCAACCAGATAAGCCAAGTCTTTTTAATACTGCCATAGAATCTCCTTTTTCATAAATACTACCCTTTAAAGACCATACAAAAAGAGGCACAGGGTACGTGTACGATGTGTCTCTTTGTAGACCTTACTTATAAAATTCTATAGAATTATTATATCAGATTTTTTCTAAGCCTACAAGATAAATACCCATAAAACAGGGTATTTATTCATATTTTTGTTTCTTTATTCTTTTTATCGAGTAAACGGTAACACTTTTACTAATGTTCCTCTCTCTAATCGATCGCTATTCCCTGGAATTTTAATTAAACCATTAGCTACCGATAAAGATTTTAAACCTCCCGATGTCATCCCTAAGTTAGGGTATGCCCAACAAGAACCAGCTTCGTACCTAATATGTCCTTGATAATAGCGGTCAAGAGGGTGTTTTCTATCTGCCACTTCACCTAGGTAACATTCTATCCACCTAGTCATTACTGTCTGTCCAGATAACCGCTCTAACACAGGCAGCACCAATAAATAGAACTGATTCATCGCAGCCGTAGGATTACCAGATAAGCCCATGCACCATATACTATGGTCATCAATCGTAATGATACCACCGAAGGATGCAGCACCTGGGCGCATATGTAACCGTCGATACAATGTATTAGCCCCTAATCGTTCGTACAATTCAGGCATAGTATCATAGTCACCTACAGATACACCTCCGGTGCTGATAATCATATCCACCGGTCCCAATGTATCCAGCATATGTTGTACGGTAGCAATATTGTCGTCTACTGTGCCTGGCGCATCCGACAGATGGGCTACTCCCACCACATCAACACCTAATACATGTAAGGTGCCTTCTAGTAAATACCGATTAGAGTTATAAATATGCCCCACTCGTAGTGGCTCTGATGGATCTTGTACTTCACGCCCTGTGGTGAGCACAATAACTCTTGGATTACGATACACTAAGACTTCACTATATCCTTGCCCCGCTAAAGTTCCAACTTGTTCCGCTTCCAATACAGTACCAGCAGGCAATAATTCTTGACCGATTTGTATATCTTCCCCTTCGAGGATAATATGTTGCCCCCGTTCTATGCGACTAGGTACAGTCACCTCCATATCATTACTCCAAGTAAGAGCTTCTTTTACCACCACCGTATCTGCAGTATCTGGTATCATAGCACCCGTCATAATGTGAATCCCTTCACCAGGCGCTAATTGACCTTGAAAGACTTCACCTGCGCCAATAGTCTCTAGTATACGATATGTCCTTGTATCTTCTGCATATCGAATGGCAATACCATCCATAGCCGAACGCCTAAAAGGAGGATAATTCATCTTAGCTAAAGCCGTCGTTCCTAGCACTCTACCATAGGAGTGTCCAATGGATACAGATTCTCTCTCTATTTTATATCTATTTTGGGTAAAAGGAGTTTCTAGCAACTGTAAGCCTTCTTCTACTGTTACTACTTGCATTATAACAACTCCTTCAATATCCAATCGGCTAATCGATCCATATCTTCATCGCTGAAACTAAATTGCTCGCAGATAGTATTCCCATCTAATGTATCATCTATATCTGTAACTACTGCCACAATATCTTCTAATTGCTGTAACCGTATATCATTATGATTGGCACGGACCACTTCAATAATAGGTGCCACCCCATGACTTCTACTTTCTAGGAGCACCAAATCTACTGGCATTTCATTGGCCAAACGAATGAGTTGCTGTTGTCGTTGCATACTTTCACCATGTACTACCATGGCATATCCATTGGGTCCAGCTATCGCCACCGCTTTAGCCCCTGCTTGACTAGCCTTCCATGTATCGGTACCTTCCTGATCCATGCTAAATCCATGACCGTCGCTTTTCACCATTCCCACCACGATACCTCGTTGTGAAAGGCGATTGATGAGAGACGTAGCCACCGTCGTTTTACCCGACTTAGATTGGCTCGCACTAATGGTCACAATGGGAACAGAGCGTTCACGATTGGCAGATTTAGCTTTTGCCAACTTATAGGATAATCTAGTATTCACATTGCTATATAGCTCTGCTTCTTCAATCATATCCATTTCCATATAAGGAATCTTATCTAATACTCCGTGCATAGACACATCTTCACCTTCTAGGGATTCTTGAATCGTATCTAGCACAGATCGTTTATAAATGGCCGCCAATGGCTCGTATTCCTGTAATCCTACATAGGGAACCATAGCTAATAATTCGCCTTGTAAAAATGCATCTATATGCACTTCCCAAGACGGCAACCAATGAAAGGAAAACCATGGCATATCTGCAGACACTACGATATAGGCTTCTCGAGTACCTACTGAAAGGGCTGATTGCAGTCCACTAAGAGGGCCTTTCATAGCAATTGTATCTGGCACTAATTGAATATGTCGACCAAAAGAACGTGCCTCTTCAATAATATGTGCCTCTGATTCTTCTAATTCTCGATTAATGGAGACTAAAATTTCTCCACATTCTGTGAGGACCGCCTTACGGAGCATTTCCCCTAATAAAGTGGTACTGCCCCATGGTAATCTCGTTTTATCCGTCCCCATACGAGTGCTAAGTCCACCCGCTAACACAATAATTCCTAATTCAGAAATCATAGATATCTCCTGTCTAGATGTTTTCTTATTTATGGATTGGTGTCACACGACCTAATCCACGCATCACTGGCACATACAACAATGCCAATACTACAAGATTAATCACCATATCTGGCAACATATATGTTGCATTATACGTTAAGGAGTAAATCCAAGGACTTATCCCTTCTGGCGCATAAGAACCAAACACAACCACACCACTAATGGCAGATATGGCAAAGCGTGTTAAGATTGCATAAATTGCGCCAAAGAAGGCTTTCACAGTACTAGAACCACCAAAAAATCCTGCCATACCGATGGCACCATACGCCAAAATATAATCCAAAATAATGCTCATGTAATGAATGGAAAATTTAAATCCCACTAAAAAATGGACAATCCCATAGGCAACTCCCGTTAGCATGCCAGCACGACCACCCCAACGATACGCATAAATTAAAAGGGGTACTAAATTAGCTGCTTTCACTGCACCACCTTGTGGCATTTGGTAAATCACATACATGCTCAGAATTTGTGCCATAGCAATGACTAGGCCGCCTTCTACTAGCATTTTTGTTTTTCTTGAACTTGTATAACTCATATCTATCTCCTTTTTAGATTATGATACATTGAAATATATTATCAAATTCTCTATTATGTTTCTTTTTATTGTATCACTTTTAATCTATTTTTATCTATATATTTTTTCACAAAATACAGGATTCCTTTAGTACAAATTAGCATATCAAAAATGACTAAGTATATCCTTCCTATTGTTGCCAAGATAAGAGGTCTTATGTATAATAGATAAGGATTATGTCGTAATCCTAATTCTGTCTATTTAGGGGGCAATAAATAATGATCAATACTACAAACATTTTCGATTATGAAGACGTGCAGTTGATACCGAATAAGTGTATCGTATCCAGCCGTAGCGAATGTGACACAACGGTGAAACTGGGAAATCATACATTCCGCTTACCAGTTGTGCCAGCTAATATGCAAACCATCATCGATGAAAAATTAGCAAAACAATTAGCGGCTGAAAACTATTTCTACATCATGCACCGCTTCCAACCAGAAAAACGTTTGGACTTTGTAAAAGACATGCATGAGGCAGGTTTATTTGCATCTATTTCCATCGGTGTAAAACCAGAGGAATTTGAATTCGTTAAGGAATTAAAAGAAGCAAATCTATGCCCAGAATATATTACTATCGATATCGCTCACGGTCATTCCAACAGCGTTATCGACATGATTCAACACATTAAACGTGAGCTTCCTGAAAGCTTTGTTATCGCTGGTAACGTAGGTACTCCAGAGGCCGTTCGTGAACTAGAAAATGCTGGTGCTGATGCTACTAAAGTGGGCATCGGACCTGGTAAAGTATGTATCACAAAACTAAAAACTGGTTTTGGTACTGGTGGTTGGCAATTATCTGCTGTTCGTTGGTGTGCAAAAGCAGCCACAAAACCTATCATCGCAGACGGCGGTATCCGTGATCACGGTGACATTGCCAAATCTATTCGCTTCGGAGCTTCCTTTGTTATGATTGGCTCTTTATTCGCTGGTCATATCGAATCCCCAGGTAAAGAAGTGACTATTGACGGCGTAGCTTATAAAGAATACTTCGGCAGTGCTTCTGAACACCAAAAAGGGGAACGGAAAAATGTAGAAGGCAAAAAAATCACAATCCAATCCAAAGGCAGTATCTTTGATACATTGACTGAAATGGAACAAGATTTGCAATCTTCTATCTCCTACGCTGGTGGTACTACACTACAAGCCATCAAAAAAGTTGATTATGTCATTGTTAAAAACTCTATCTTTAACGGCGACCGGTAATCACATATACACGAGGACTCTTCTCTAGGAGGGTCCTCTTTGTATTGGAATACTTTTGAACCATGCATCTTATTTTATATACGAACAGAATATCCCTTACGAGATGTACCTTCCTCCAATGCCAAAAGAGCTATTATCGACCTTATTTAGTCGTAATAGCTCTTTTTTCACATCCTCAGATGCACTATTTAAATTTAGGTCGTCTTCCTTCAGCAAAAGCACGCACACCTTCACGGAAGTCTTCTGTTTCTCCTAAGGAATTTTGGATTTTCACTTCTAATTCCGCATATTCCTCAAAATTTGTAAAGAAACTAGCCCACATCATTTGTTTCATCGCTCGGAAAGATTGAACTGGCCCTTTCGCCAAGCGTTGCACTAAACGATTCGTTGTGCGTTCCAAAATCTCTGGTTCACACACTTTATAGACAAAGCCATATTCCTTACCTTTTTCAGCTGTTACCGCTTCCCCTGTCATAGCCAGTTGCATAGCCCTGTTGATACCTACAGCACGGCTCAACAAGTACATACCACCTGCATCAGGTGCTAGTCCCACATTGACAAAAGCTTGAATGAAACGACTATTCGTTGAAGCTACGCACATATCTGCTGCCAACACCATATTAAAAGCCGCCCCTGCCACAGCACCATCAGTACACATGACTACAGGTTTTGGCAAATGTTTCATAGCCAAAGATATTTCCATCACCAAGTGGGTAATCTCAAACAAAGACTCCGTATCGTCTTCTTCTACAGCGCGCTTCATTTCTGTTAGGTCTCCACCTACAGAAAAAACCTTACCTTCAGCCTTGAATACTAATACACGGGCCTCATCCGTTTCTTTAACTACACGAATAGCATCTAAAATTTCTTGGCACATAGGCACATTAAAGCCATTTTGTACTTCTGGACGATTAAATGTTATAGTCGCCACATTACCTTCGATGCTAAATATAATATTTTGATACGTCATACTTCACCTATTTTAATGTTTTCGTAGGATCTGCATCTACATCTTCTGGTTCTTCTTGTAATGTAAATGGTTTACCTACCCCATCATTACGCAAGCGATCTGCTTTAATTTTTGCCCAGTCGATAGGTTCTCCTTTTTCTAAGGCTTGACCTGTCACAGCATCTACTTTTACACTATATTCTTTTTCATCTTTATCTTGTGTGCGCACCATATAATGCACTTCATTATTTTCCGCTTTAATTTCCCATCCTCTAGTGAAAGAACCTTCTCCTACCAAAGCACGAGCTGCTACTTCCGCTTCTTTTGGGGAAATTACTTTCAATGGATTAAAGACTTTAGACGCTACATCTTTTGCTTTGCTAGAACGGAATTCACGCACTACTTTACCAGTAATTACGTCTACATCAATGGTAATTTTTTGTTTCGGTGTATATCCTACCACCACATACTGATAATTACCTTTTGATGGATCCAGTGTAATAGAGCTAACGGCTGCTTTTACATAACGGCCCACAAAGATACCTGCTACTTCACGCATGGACAATACCATGGATTGACCAGGTTGGCGCACCACCACTGTTTTATCATTTAAGTTAGAATATTCATTGATTTCAGCATGTGCTTGTGGCGCTACTGCAAAGGTTGTGGCAAATGCCATAGCTCCTACTAAGGCTAATGTACTTTTTTTCATTGGACTCTCCTATATATACAATTCTATGAACAAAACTTACATGACTATACTCCACGAAGTTTGCATTCTCAATCTTGAGATATCTCTTTCATTATACCGTATCTATGCAATTTCTTCAATATAGTACATAGTTACTCAAAGTAAAAACGCTCCTACCTAAGTAAGAACGTTTTTATATACATTATAGATATTTACTGATTACTGCTTGGAATGCTTCTGGTTGTTGATCTTTCCATGTGTCAAAATCTTGTCCTGCTACTTCCAGTGCTTTCACAAGGTCAATGAAGAATTGAGGAATATCTTCCACTGTGACTACACCCACTTCATCAGACATACGTGGGCCTTCTAATTCACCATTACCGTTGATGAACACTTTGAAAGCTGGTTGCGGTTTACTATCCACTAGTTTAGTAAAACCATGAAGCCCTAAGGAGCCTACTTGATGTGTACCACAAGAAGATAAACATCCAGATACATGTAATTGTGGTAAACGATCGGTAGATAATCCTTGCGCTTCTAAGGTCTTCTTAATTACTTTTACCAATCCAGAAGAATCTTGGAACCCGAGTTGACAAATCGTAGCACCTACGCAAGATACAGTGTGCTCGAAGTTATTTTTCGCATGAGTATCAGCGATAATAGCCGCTACTGCATCCGCTTCTTCTCCTGTTAAGTTTACGATGTACACAGATTCATCACCACAAATACGGATTTCTGTTTCTTCTAAACCGCCTACGTAATCAAATAATTTTACGAATACGTCGATTGGCGGTGTACCTACTAATGGTTTGTATTGGATGTAGTACAAGCCTTCTTGCTTTTGTGGCTCTGCCAACGGTGTAGCCGGTGTTGTGGTACCCACTTTTTTCACTTCATAAGGCGCCACAAACAATGTCAAATCATGGGCTGCTTTAGATTTTTCTAAATATTCATGATACGCTTTACGGAACTCTTCTTCCCCTAAGCGTTGTGCAATGAAACGAGAACGTGCTTTACCACGATTGTTAAAGTCACCCAATTCATGATACAAATGCAACATGCCATCGATATGTTGTAATGCTTCTTTTGGATCTACATTTTCTGCTACTAACACGCCGAATGCAGAACCACCACCCATGCCACCACCAGCATAGACATCAAAGGTACCATTTTCTTTTGCCAAAAATCCTAAATCTTTATAATTTGCATGGCCCTCATTGTCTACCACAGAGAAACCAATTTTATATTTACGTGGTAATGCTAAGGTACCAATTAAAGATACAGCATACTCACTAGCTGCTTGCAAGTAAGGAGTCACTGCAAATGGCTCATCAGGATGTACCCCATGTAATGGGCTTGCCGTTACATTACGCAAGTTATCTCCACCAGTACCACGATTATAGATGTCATGTTCAAAACAGTCTTTATACAACTCTAAGATTTGTTCACCTTGTAATTGATGGAATTGAATACATTGACCTGTTGTGAAATGTACATATTTTAAATCGTATTTCTTTACAGAATTTACCAAGAATTTCATTTGGTAAGGAAGAATACGAGATCCCAAGAAACGCAAACGCAACATTGCACTTTCATGTCCGCGTTCTGCATAACTACCAAATCCTCCACCAATGCCTTTGAAATCCTTTGGGGCGATTTCCTTCTTAAAGAAACCTTCAATCCCTGCTTGGAACTTTTCAAACTCTCCCGCAAATCGTTGTCGTACTTCTTCTGAAATAGCCATTATACTTTCTCCTCTCCTGAGCACTCGCTCAATAGAAAACTCTTCTTCCCAAGTATAACAGATATTAAGGCGGATTTCTATAGATTGAAATCCGCCTCTTTTCATAGGTTATATCACTTAGTTATACAGTGTAATAACCGCTTTCTATTCATTTTTCTATTCGATGAAAGCCACAACTCCATCAGTCAATTCATTCTGCAATTCATTAGAACGATCTTCAGAGTCAAACGTATCATCAAACGTCACCGCCATACGACGAGCTTTTGCTTTCATGCCTTGTACAAGACGCATAAACATCTTTTTAGTTCCTTCATCATCGCTATACACAATATCCTGCACATCATCCACTAATAATAAATGTAGCTTACAGTATTCTTCCATATAATCTGCCACTTCTCCATAGGTCACACTGTCATTGTATTCTTTAATGAATTGCGCTCCTGTCACATAACGAACACGGATGTTAGGGTTTCCTTTTACCGCCTCTTGTTCCATGGCTTTCAATAGATGCGTTTTACCCACATTAGCTTGGCCAAATAGAAATAGTACTGGCTCAAAGCACTTTGTAAAATCAGTCATCGCCAACGCAGAAGCCATAGCGAATTTATTTTTCTCTGTTACCTTGAAAGTTTCAAATGTTTGCATAATTACTCCTTATTTCCTAGCCACAATGGAAAAGAGTGGCACTGGATTGTATAATTCATCTTCTTCATTATAGATACGGCTACTCACTGCCATATCTAGATACACTCTGGAAAAACCTGCTTTCCGAATCATATGCACATCCCAATGGGGGCGATCCATACGACTGATAGATAGTCCTTCCGTAATAGCAATGCATTCTTGCATAGTCTCATTCGATACTGTCTCATGAATATGGTGCTGTGCCACCACAGGCACTTTGAGTTCTACTCCATAATCACCATCGATATTGATAAGCACCCCTTTCGGCGCAAGCACACGGTACCATTCCTTATAGGCTGCTTCCACATCAGGCAAGGTCCACGTCAGATTGCGCGCTAAGATGACATCGAAGGACGCATCTGCATATTCCAGTTGCATAGCATCCATACAGTGAAAGTCCACCGTACCTTGTAATGAGTCCTGCAATACCAACACTTGCTCCTTCGCCACCGCAATCATGTCTTCCGTCAAATCAATGCCGGTCACCGAATAGCCCTTTTGGGCCAGTAAAAAGGCAAAAAAGCCTGTACCCGTGCCCAAATCTAAAATCCGTTGATGGGTGTCCTTAAGATGCGGAGTAATCTCTCGCAACCATCGTGGCGCTAGATTCGATTGTAATTCCTTCATGCGCAGTGCTCCAAAATCATCGCTTCGCCCTTTCCAATAGGCCATAATTCTATCTCGTATCTGCATATACCCTCCTTGCATCGTATCGTATTATACCATGAGGAACATGGTTTTGTATGTATCTTGAGTCACGAACAGATGGATAAAGGCCTACTAAAATACCTTGAGATTCCACACTAAAGTACGTACTCCGCAATGTGGACATACTTGCTCAGTTACTGGCATCTCTAGTGTAAAATGAATGATACGGTATGAGTTTGTATATGTCTATTTTATTGCAACAAAAAATGTTGGTAGCTACTCTTATATGAGTAGCCCCAACATTTGGTATAGAGCCGTTATAATAACTACAAGCTCTATAGAGCGTGTTTGTATACTTAACTACAAATTATAATTTATCAAAAAGATAAACTATTTTACTTCTGCCCAACCTAAAGCAGCACGTTTAGCATCCATATCTGCTAAGATTTTTTCAGCTACTTTAGCAGGATCTGTATTAACATACATAACAGAACCTAAGATGTCTTTAGTGTCTTCTTTCAACCATTTTGTTACAGCATCAGAGCCTTGTGTAGGTGGCTCAACGCAGTGGTAAGAGTTAATCCCCATTAGGCGGAAGCCAAGGGATGCATCGATACCTTTTTCGTTAGACCATTCAGGACTAGACATTGCAAATGGCATTTGTGGTAAGTTAAGACCTAATTCAGCCGCAATACCACCAAAGATACCAGAAGAACGAGCATTATCTACACATTCACCAACATGCCATACTGGTGGTTGATCATCACCCAAGAACTCTTGTAATGCAGGGCTACATTTTTTAATAGCATCTGTATTACAGTAACCAAGTTTCATCAATGGGAAGGATGCACAACCATTTGTTAAGATGATACAACCATTTTTAATAAGTGTATCAACGATATCTACAGTAGCTTTTTCGTAGATAACGCGAGGGTTAGAACAACCTACTACGTTAACGATACCACGAACTTTGCCAGATTTTAAAGCCTCTGCCAATGGTTTGAAGGAACCATAATGTTTAACAGTAGATTCTGGAGAGAAGCCAACTTCTGCAGTGATTTCGTATGGTGGAATGAATACAGGCATACCTTTACGCAATTCATGCGCTTCAAGAGCACGATCCAAAATTTTGCGCGCCAATTCTTTTGTCTCAGACAAGTTAGTATGGTGATGATCGTAACCGATATGCTCAGCACCTGGCAAACGAGCTGCATCAGATGTAGTAATAACTTTTGTGTTAAAGCAACGTGCTACGTCCATGATAGCAGGATATACGTCTTGAACGTCAGCTACCCAGCAATCAAGAGCGCCAGTACCAAGTACAAGTTCAGCACCGATAGCATTACACAATGGAATTACATTTTCATAACGGTACATACTGGATAAGCCAGAGCAGCAAATACCGTAGAATTGGATGCCTTTAGCACCGATAGCTTTTGCTTTTTCTAAATACTCTTCGGACGCACCAATTGTACAAATTTGAGAAACCAATGTTGGTAAGTGACCATGAACAGCTATATTAACATAACCTTTTTTCAAAGCACCAATATTAACTTTGGATGTACGGCGACCGCCTTGACCGAATAATGCATCAGTAGCGATATCTGCAGCTACTACACCAGTAAATGTGAAAGCAAGACCACAACGCAAGAATTGTTTCATATTACTTTCCCAATCGCCATCTGTACCTACGGTTGTACGATGATATGCATCAAAGGCTTCATTGTATGCGGAAACAGGCAAGATATCCAAGTTTTTCCAAACTTCGCGACGCTCTGCAGGAGCCAACGCTGTAATTGTTTTATATTCACCTGGCAATGCACGGCTCAAATCTTCGAGCAATACATCCGCTAAATCATTAGCTACTTCTTTTAAAGAACGACCTTCTTCAGGGATGTTGAAAGCCTTACATACAGTACGGATTTTTTCTTCCCCTAAAATCTGAATATCCAATTGGTCATTAGCAGCAGCTTTCAAAGAAATCAAAATTTCACGAGCATGCGCACCATGTTGAGTCAAACCACCTGCAGCAGCACGTGTCATATTACGAGCTACGATGAGGTCAGCATCCGCACCGCAGACACCGCGAGGACTCTTAGGTGTAATTTTACAAGGGCCCATGAAACAGATACGACAACATATACCAGCAATACCAAATGTACATTGTGGTTGTTGTTTATCAAAACGATCAAATACTGTATCGCAACCAATTTGCTCCATGCGGAGAATCATTTCGCGCACAGCAGGATCTGGTGTTTGTTCGATAACATCTTGTTTGGTAGGCCATGTTTTTCGATATTCAGCAACGGCTTTCATGTAGTCATTTACACCATGTTCATGAGGCACGCCTGGTTCATGAGTGTGTGGCACCCATTTATCCGTTGGTAGTGCTTTGTCATGACTGTGATCATGGTCGTGATGGTGACCGCCACAATGGCAATGGTCATGATGATTGTCATGATCATGATGGTGATGATGTTCGCCATGGCTATGGTCATGGGTATTTTTGTTTTCCACATCTTTACTCATAATGAACCTCCTAGGGGCCTACATAGGCCAACCGTCAATAACATGAAAACATATTCTACTTTTATTTCGATTTTTAAAACACTATACTTGTAGGTTTTAAACCCTACTCCTAAATAGGTTTTAAATTACCTTAAGTATATTCTCTGACTAGACATCTGTCAATTACTTTTTGAGATTTTTTTGACTCATTTTTATCAAGAAAGGCTGCATTTACTATATTTATCAAATCCGATATTTTCAGTTTTCCTTCACAAAGCAAAAGAGTTTAATTCCCGTAAATTTCAGGAATTAAACTCTTTAATCGATAGAATAATATAGCTAGCAAGATTTGCTCATCAAGTACGGGATAGCTTTCAGGAGCTTGAGAATAAATTATCGTCCAATCTTTCATTATCCTTTACTTATTAAACGTATATCTTTACTTTTTTTCTTAAATCTTTACTTTTTATCCTGTTTTTTATATGATAAGTAAAGATGAAAGAGGTGCCATATGTATAATTATCAAGGATTACTCCGTCTATTACAAGAACATAACCTACACAAATCTCACTTAACGCAATTACTTCACATGTCTTCAAGAACTATCGCAAAAATTTCTAAAGGTGAAAGACTTTCACCCTCAGTCATACGCAAGTTATGTGAGTACTTTTCTTGTTCCCCAACAGATCTCTACACACTAGAGTCTGACAACCCCATCCTTAAACAGTTGCGAGAAGAAAAAGAGCATGGAATCTCCGGTGGACTTTACCATGAACTGCAAGTGCGCATGACCTATAACTCCAACCACATAGAAGGCAGTAAGTTGAACGAAGAGCAAACTAGACATCTCTTTGAAACGAACACGATCCACGGAGATGAAAGTCTGTCCGTTGATGATATTATCGAAACCGTCAACCACTTCAGAGCCATCGATTACTGCATTGATATCGCAGAAGATCCTCTCACAGAAGAAAACATCAAACACCTTCACTATCTATTAAAAAATAATACTAAAGACGAAAGACTTCCTTGGTTCAAAGTAGGAAACTACAAAACACGACCGAATGTAGTCGGTGGCATAGAAACCTCAAAACCTGAGCAAGTAGCAGGAGATATACAAAATTTACTAACATGGTATACCAGCAAACAACATATTTCATTTGAAGATATCCTGGAATTTCATTTCCGTTTCGAACGCATCCATCCATTTCAAGATGGAAACGGCCGAGTAGGTAGACTCATTGCCTTTAAAGAGTGTCTAAAACACAATCTAATCCCCTTTATCATCGAAGATAGCAAAAAATATTTTTATTATCGAGGCTTAACAGAATTTTTACGTGAACCAGGATACCTCATCGATACCTGTTACGATGGACAAGACACGATCAAACGTCTATTGGAATACCTTGAGATTCCACACTAAAGTACGTAGATACAGGTAGTATTTTTTCTAGAAGTATGCTAGAATATACATATAAAAAAGAAGAGCCATCAACGTGTCTGAGGCGTTAGGCTCATCTCAAGCAACTAAAAAATGTGATGATGCCTAACGTGTTGAGGTATGAGAGACCTCTTTTACGTTAGGCGTTTTCATTGCTTACTTATATAAGGCAATGATGTTAACTACCAATGTCAAAATAGAAATGATTAAGCTAATCTTTTCATACTTCGTCATAGTACCACCTCCTCCCATATTAGGAAGAGATGATCCCAACTCACGTCGGCGACCCTTCTATAAACTTATTATATCACAAAATTTATCAAATCGTTTATATTATGATTTGATTTTCCTTAAGGAACACAGTGATGAGTAGAAAACTTGTGGCCGATCATACTGACTAAATAGGACAAACAAAAAAAAGAGCACGGTGTGCCCCCGAACAAACAACATCCCCTGAGGAACGCAGTTACGCGTAGAAAACTTGTGGCACCCATATTGACTGAATTACACAAATACAAAACGAGCGCAACATATTCCGGAGCAAACCTACCGTAGGATCAGTTTGTGGAGGAATGTGTTGCGCTCGTTCATTTAACCACTCAATGCGTGCCACAAGTTTTCATAGCATCGCAAGAGACGTTTTACTCGGGTTGAATCGTAAAGGACAAGCTAGAGAAGTATTTAGTTTGTTCTCCTTTTGTTTCAGTTGGGAATGCTACTTCTACGCCTACTACGTTCACGCCGTTAGCAGCTACTGTAACCATTGCTTTACCTTGCGCGTCAGCTTGGCTTTCATTAGTCAAGTCGTTAAGAACGTCTTTGATCAATGGAGCGTTAGCATAAGGCATGCCATCTTTGAACACTTGGATTTCATAAGTGTCGCCTTTACGCAATGTCAATGGGTTAACACTTGGAACGATTTCGATTGGCATATTCAAACGTTCAGGTTTTACTGCTGCATTCCAGTAGTTTACATTGTATTTTACTGCATGAGTGGATTTTACCGCATTTGGTACATCTTTCATCATAGCTCTATGCGTTTTACCGTCTTTATCTTTTGTAAAGTAACCATAGTCAAATGTAGTTGCTGTTGTGCCTAACATTTCATTTTTTTCGATAGTTACATTGTGCTCATGAGGAATCACTTTTAAGTCCAATGGATTATACGCTACATCATAAGCTTCAAAACTTTTTACCATAGATGGCATATATCCGTTATCTACAGGGCCTTCTCCTAATACCAATGTTGGTTGATCAATACGTTCTGCAAACCACACGCCATGAGCAGACGCATTTGCACCTACAGAAACTGCACCTACTAAAGCTAATGCAAGAATTGCTAACTTACTTTTTTTCATGATGGATACCCTCCTATGAAATATAAAATTTATAACGCTTTTATTCTACACCTTCTGAGAATGACTAGCAAGATTTATTTTTAATTATGAATTATTTCTATAACCAAATACAATAACTATCTATATATACAAAAAACGCATACTATTCTGTTATAGAATCAACTGAACTATACTTTCAAAAATACCTAAAATCACTGCAAATACTGGACGGATGATAGCTCCTAAGAATCCAAATTGTCCCAACACCAAAATACCGATAAAGAACCACAACTGAGCGCCTAACAGTTTTTCTTGCCACTCATAAGGCAAATATTGCAGTAGCACATAAAATCCAATAAAGCCTGGTACTGGTAACATGTTAAAGACCCCAAAGCCTATGCACAAGGTCACAATATAGGACATAACCATTTGTAAACCAGTGCTTACTGTGCTGACTTGCATAGCCACAGACATACCAGCATAGGCTAAGAATGCCACTAAAATATTAGCGCCTAGACCTGCTAAAGCAATTTGTATCATCCCAGTCCGTGGATTTTTAAAGTGATACGGTGAAAATGGAATTGGTTTACTCCACCCCACGCTAGCAATGAGCATCACCAAAATACCAAGTAAATCAATATGAGCAAAGGGATTGATTGTATCTCGCCCCCATTGTCTCGGTGTCGTATCCCCTAGGTGGATGGCCATCTTCGCCTGAGCATAGTTAAATATAGATATAGCAATAGCGATAGCTGGTAGCATCGCAATATAATGAATCATATCTTTCATAGTATCTCCTTCTATCATTAAAACTGTTCCTTTTATTATACACGATAGTCGTCTCCTTCCTCCATAGGTGATAGAAAATTTCCTACCAGTCACACACCCTCCTACCAGTGAGTGGACAACATGCTTCATTCTATGCATACTGAAAGTAATCTATCTTTCACAAGGAGGCATCTTATGAGGCAGCAAAAAAAGTTCATTATTCCCATTCCTTATGAATTACTATACCACTTATATGTGACGAAACACATAAGCACAAGCACTATTGCCAAGCAATTACACTGCAGTCAAAGCACTATTTGTCAACGCCTACGAGACTATGAGATTCCTTTTCACAATAGAACTCCCTGCATTCCCAAAGAAGAACTAATTGCACTCTATACAAATGGTACATCCATCAACGCCATCGCCCAGCACTTTCATGTGTCCTCTCGAACCATCTATAGCCGTTTACATGAATGGCACCTAAAAGAACCTCGCCCTAGTTCTTCCCTAACAGCATTACCTATCTCCTATATCCTAGAATCCTACGATAAAGGATCTAGTGCCGCCATGATTGGTCGAGAATTACAGGTGGCACCTTCTACGATTATTCATATCTTACAACGTCATGGTATTCCTCTTCGAAATAGTATGAAACGCATTGACTTACCTATCGATGATATTTGTCATCTCTATACACAACACAAACTCTCTACCATTCATATTGGTAAACTATATGATGTCAAAGCCTCTACCATTGCCTCGAGATTACGAGAACAAGGGATTATATTACGTGGGAATAAAGATCAACTTCCTACATACTCCATTATTTCTGACTATGTACAAGGTACCTCCTTACAACAATTAGCGAGCACCTATCAGACTAAGTATCATACTATTCGTAATCTATTAATCCGTCATGGGGTCTATCAAAAAGCACGACGTATCCGCGACTTCGCCCATGCTATACAGACCTTCCACCAACGAGAAGGACTTTCCATAGCTGAAATTGCCACCCATTACGGATGCCATCCAGAAACGATTCGTCGCATTGTAAAAGATATATTACCTAAAGAAAAATCTATCCATTGATATCCTTGCTATGCGCTCTAAAGTAACGTATACTAAAAGTAAGTCTATCATTATTTGAAAAGGAGTTCATCATGGAGTATATCTTTGCCCTACTACCTTACTTTACGATAGGTATCGTAGCAGCGTTTATCTCCCGGTTTACGGGGATTACCATCTCATTCTTACTGGTACCGACCCTATTATATTGGGGTGCTACACCAGTAGAAGTTGTGTCATTTATGTTGACATTCACTTTGTATAATACATTCACCTTAGAAACACAGGATGTACGATTAGATTTTAAAGAGTTGACCTTCTTTCCAGGTTGGAAGTTAGCGATCCCTCTTGTTATCTCTTTTGGATTAAGTCTCGTATCTCCGCACTTATCTATCGGTTTATTTATTTTCTTCTTTATCTTGGAATTAGGTGCAGCCTTATACAAACGCATTCCACAAGCAGAGCGTCCTACCCTACGACAAATTGGAGTTTCCTCCTTACTTGCAGCTGGTTGGACTATTGTTGGTGTCTTAGCATACCGTCATATTCCTGATACATGGTACTTCCTTTTGGTAGGTATTGCCATGTTAGGCTTAACTTGGTTTGCCTACTATGTAGGTGCTAATCGCTATGCTATGCGGCAATCTTGGACTGCTGTTTGGCCATCCCTATCCCTACTATTAGGCCTATTCGGATTGGAAATCTCCTCCTATATTCATGGGGTAAAACGAAATTTCCCATCTCCATTTGATCGCATTGTGCCTATGGTCACAGTGATTGGTGCTTTTGCTGGTACCATGGTTTTGTTTGTACTAGAAAATCAATTCTCTTTGGCCTCCTTAATTGCTGCCGTTGGTTGTGCCTTCGGTATCCGCATGTTTGGATACTACGGATTCAGTAAGTCTGGTAAATTCTCTTGGTTAATCATCGGTTTAACCATCCTCATCGTGCTTTGCCTATATTTGGTAAGCCCTGCTCCAGTTGGTATGGATACAGGCAATCAATTATTACAAGCACCGATTGCAGAATAATCTATAACTAACTATAAAGGGACTGTAACAAACTAGTTCCTAATAAAAAGAGGAAAGTTAATTAAAAATTATCAACTTTCCTCTTTTTGTATATGTAAAAGTCTATCCTTGTGGAAATGCTCCAACGAACTCCCAATCGGTTACATCTGGTATACGACTCTCTCTATCCATGGATTGTAAAGTCTCTATACACCACTTGGTAGTGACATATCGTTTTACATACATGTGATTATATCCGTCTATATCTAAAGCAATTTCCAGATTTAATTGATCTGGATGATCTTCATCCATAATAGCTTGGACAAAGTGGCAGTTTTCTTTTGGTGTGTCCCAAAACAAACTAAAGAACACGCGTTCATCTGCTACAATTTGATGTAATACCTTCTCTACATCGTGCCAAGTTCCCTGTTCATAGGTTTCTTCATCCGTCACTAACCGAAACATTAGGCTTCTCCTTGTTCAATGCGGATTACATGTCCAATACGATGGCATAATTCATCCAATTGTTCTTGCTCCGGACCTTCCGCCATAACGCGAATCAATGGCTCAGTACCAGATGGACGCACTAAGATACGACCATTAGCACCCAGTTCTTCTTCTGCTTCACGAATAACATCTTGGATGGCTGTATTCGTTTCCCAACCTGCTTTAGTTAAGACGCGTACATTCACCAACAATTGTGGGTATTTCGTCATCAAACCAGCTAGCTCCGATAGGGATTTTCCTTTTTCTTTCATAATGGATAAGGTTTGTACTGCCGTCAATAAACCATCGCCAGTGCTATTGTAATCCAAGAAGATCACATGTCCAGACTGTTCACCACCAATCGAATACCCTTCAGCTAGCATTTTTTCCAACACATAACGGTCTCCCACAGCAGTGCTACATGTTTGCATACCCAATTCTTTAGCCGCCTTATGGAATCCGATATTGCTCATCACTGTGCCTACAATCATGTTCTCTTTCAATTTACCTTGCTCTTTCAAGTGTAAACCGCAAAGCAACATAATTTGGTCACCGTCTAAGACTTGGCCTTTTTCATCAACCATTAAACAACGATCTGCATCACCATCATTGGCAATACCAACCTGAGCGCCTTCTCTTAGCACTGCCTCTTGCAAGCCCTCTAAATGAGTAGACCCTGCATTATCGTTAATATTTGTACCCGTTGGTGTTACATTGATAGCAACTACCTCTGCTCCTAATTGGCGAAGGATCTTAGGCCCCACATAAGAAGCTGCCCCATGGGCTCCGTCATAGACTACTTTCAAACCAGTTAGCATATCACTAGTGGATACTACGAAGTTTACATATTCTTCCACCCAGTCTTGATGGTAGAAGATTTGACCAATATCACCTTTTGTTGGTCGTGGCAAGCAATCGTCTGCACTAGCTGTACATAATTTTTCAATTTCATCTTCTACAGCATCTGGCAATTTAAATCCATTACCGTCGAAGAATTTAATACCATTATCTGGATACGGATTATGGGATGCAGAAATGACAACCCCTGCAGTACATCCTTTCTGACGCACTAAATAGGCAATCGCTGGTGTCGGTGCTTCTCCTAAAATAATCACATCTCCACCTACAGCGCAAATACCAGAGGCTAAGGCATTTTCTAGCATACCTCCCGATATACGTGTGTCACGTCCAATTAAGAAGGTTGGACGATCAACGGATTGTCCAAAGTAAGACGCCGCTGCACGACCTAAATGATAGGCCAACTCTGGCGTTAAAAATTCATTCACTAAACCTCGTACCCCATCTGTACCGAATAATCTACTCATGATGATCTCCTTTCAAAGGGCCATATGTATTCATAATTAGTATGGCAGTTTCTGCCCCATCTAAGGCGGCACTCATGATGCCTCCTGCATATCCTGCACCTTCCCCGATGGGATATAATCCCTTCGTGGACTGTGAAAGTCTATTTTCGTCTCGCACGATGCGAAGCGGTGCTGATGTTCGTGTTTCCACCCCAGTCATACACACATGGTCCGCATCAAAACCTTGTATGCGTCTCCCAAAATATGGCAACGCCTCCGCTAATGTATTCGTCACATACTCCGGCAAGCATTGGCGAATATCTGCTGGTGTCACACCAGGTTCATAGCTATATGCCTTACGTTGTACATCATTTGTCTCTGTACGACCTAAGAAATGCCCTACCGTCTGAATTGGCGCATGGTAATTGCGACCTCCCACGATAAAAGCCTGTTCTTCCCATTTTCGTTGAAAGTCCACCCCAGCTAATGGATGATCTCCAAAGTCTCGAGGTCCTACCGTGACCACCAACGCACTATTCGCAATCCCACTGTCACGAGCGTATAAACTCATACCATTGGTCACAACGCCTCCCTCTTCGGACGCGCTGGCAACCACTTGTCCTCCTGGGCACATACAGAAACTATAGCAAGAACGATCTTGTTCTTTATCGTGATACACCAAGGAATATTCTGCAGCTCCTAATCCAATATCTGCTGGATGCACTCCATATTGTGACGTATCGATCACATCTTGATCATGCTCGATACGAACACCGATAGCAAAGGATTTCCCTTCTAAATGAACACCTCTGTCATAGAGCATACGATAGGTATCGCGCGCACTATGACCAACTCCTAACATCACAATATCTGCAGGGATTCGTTCTGTTCCATTAATAACAACACCGGTTACAACTTGGTCTTGTACTTCAATATCTGTAACTTGCGCACCAAAACGAACTTCTCCACCCCATGCAATAATCTGCTGTCGCATAGCTTTTACCATATGGCGCAAAATATCTGTTCCTACATGAGGTTTATGTTTATATAAAATTTCTTCAGGAGCTCCAAATTCTACAAAGTACGTAGCAATCTCATGAAGTCTTGGATGGGTTACACGAGTGGTTAATTTACCGTCTGAAAAGGTACCTGCTCCACCTTCACCAAACTGTACATTCGATTCAGGTTTGAAAATACCTTCTTTCCAAAACTGTTCTACATCTAAGGTACGTTGGTCTACATCTTGACCTCGTTCTAACACGATAGGACGATACCCTTCTCGAGCTAAGTAAAAGGCCGCTAGCATGCCCGCCGGTCCAAAACCTACCACCACTGGTCGATGTTGCATAGGCATAGTACCACGCACAATAGGTTCCGGCATTTCAGGTTCCATCAAAGTAATATCTTTATACCGACTTAGTTTTTTCATCAATTGTTGTTCTTGGTCTACTTCTAAGAACATAGTGTACACGAAAGTAATATGCGGTTTCTTTCTCGCATCCACAGCCCGTCGTACCACATGAATTGCTGTAATACGTCCTTGTAAAGGGCTATATTTTTTAATCAATAATTCTTCTAACCGTTCAGCATCTTGTACGGGTATCCGAAAGTTTATGATACGTAACATGACTATCTCCTACATATGAGGTTCTATTTCTACTTTTACTACAACTCGGTCTGTCGACGTAGCCACACCTTCTGGTAATACAAAGCTATAGTTCCCCGTAAAACTACCTGTAGCGCCATTGACTGGAATATCAATGGTTTTCACTCCATCAATACCATTTAAAATGGATTCTTTTCCTACAATCGTCAATTCTTTTGGTTCCACTACCACTCGTTTCACTGTATATCCAACTGGCACATTACCTACTACATTGGCTTGAACAGGTACCTTTTTCTCCATACGAATACGCTCTAAATCATATTGAATTTGAGCTCCCTTTGGTGTAACAGTAAGACCTTCTACCACATTTCCAGATGTATCTACTGGCAGAATTTCTCCTACTTCAGTAAAGCTTTCACGATGTTTATCTAAATTAATCCGAATCACCGCATAAGTAGCCTTGCTCACAAGGTGAGCTGGCCCCGCAATAGTTACCGTCGTAGGCATAATTTTAGACTCTTTAATGGCAATGTCATTAGGCACTGTCCCCAATGGTTGTGCCTGCACTTGCAATTCTTTTACCATATATTCATCCACCGTAACGGTCACATTTTCAGGGGTCATACTGTCAATGAAAGTCCCTGTAGGTGCCGTAAAGTTAATGGCTATATTTTCCTGTCCTACATGAGCATTCTTTAAATTTACATAGGCTTTCAGTACAGACGGATTAATATCAAAGATAGCATTGCGAGGTCCTCGTAAATGGACACGCACTTCCGTAGGTACACCTTCTACTAAATAGTTGGGATCCAAGTTTTGCACTTGTACTGGTACAGTATATGTCATCTCTATCACAGGATTTTGGTCCTTCATAACAAATACCCACATACCAATGGCACAAAATAGACAAAATAATTTCATCCCCCAATTATGTTTTAAACCTGTTATCCAATGCATCATTTCGATTCACCTCGTTTTATTTTAAGTAAAGAACTGACTGCACTTGGTGTTGGCTCCAATAAGGACAACATAACTGTGCGCAACGTATCTTCTGTGACACCACGGTGAATCTGCCCTCCTAAGGCATAAGAAATTTGTCCCGTCTCTTCGCTAACCACTACCACTAAGGCATCGCTTTCTTCACTTTGCCCCAAAGCTGAGCGGTGTCGTGTACCCAATTCTTTACTCACATCACGATTTTGACTTACTGGAAGTAAGCTTGCGGCAGTCTCAATACGGCCATTACGAATGATCACTGCTCCATCATGAAGAGGAGATTTAGGATAAAATAAATTCATCAATAATTCACTAGTCACGAGTCCGTCAATACGAGTCCCTTGCATAGATAATACATCTAGCTTCATCTTTCGTTCAAAGACCATGAGAGCCCCTATCTTGCGACGAGACATACTACGGCAAGCAATAACTACTTCTTTCACAATGGATGTGAGCTCTTCTTTAGAAATTTTAGTACGGGATGAGAAAAATCCAGTACCACTACCCAATTGTTCCAAGAGACGTCGTAATTCTGGCTGAAACACAATAGGTAACGCAATCATAAGGACTGCCACACTTTGTTGCATAATCCAACTTATGGTATGCAAACCCATGAAGTGTGCCACAATATTAAGAACAACTAACACACCCAAGCCTTTTAATAAGCCTAAGGCTCTTGTATTTTTAACTAGACGATATAACCAATAAAATAGCGTCGCTACAAATATAATATCTACGATATCTAAGAACCGCAATGTGGCTAATGTAGTTTGTAATTGAAACAGCATAGAATATCTCCTATCCTTTCTAATACAAATAAGGGTACATGCTCATGCATGTACCCTTTTATTGTATCCTATATTGGTATTTTTTTCTAGTAAACCTATTGGTTATACATGGTAAGTTTCGATGAGTACATCCATGTTACCGCCACAGACCATACCTTCTTTAATCGCCACATCATCGTTCAAATCCACATAAATACGACGAAAACGTTCTTTCTTTTTTAATGCATCTACCGCACTTAAACGAATTTCATTTTCCGCACGACCACCACCAATGGTGCCAAAGATAGATCCATCAGGATGCACAATCATAGTAGTACCCGCTTTGCGTGGTGTGGAGCCATGAGTTTTTAAAATCGTTGTCACTGCCAATGTATCTTGCTTATGTTGTTGTAGATATTCTATAAACTCATACTTCATGTGCATACCTCTTTTTCGATAAAAAACCACCTTGTTTACGATAGGACACCGCCATGTATTCTGCTACGATAGAAAGTGCTATCTCTTCTGGTGTTTGGGCTCCTAAATCTAATCCAATAGGGCCATATAACATATCTAGCTCTTGCTGTGTCCAACCTTCTTCTTTCAACACTTCAAAAGCATGGAAAATACGTTTTTGACTGCCCATCACACCCACATAGGTTGGCAACACATGACGCACTTGGTGCAAGCATATACTATCGAACTCATGAGCTCTAGTGACTACCACTATGCCTGTATAGGCATGAAGATTCAAATTATCCTTTAATGATTTGAAATCTAAATGCACTCGTTTTACACGAGAATCAAAAAAGTTTTCTTGTAAGTATTCCGCTCGGTCATCCACTACGGTAACGCCACAACCAATGAATAAAAATTGGTCAGCCACACAACGGCTTACGTGACCAGCCCCTAGTATGAGGACTTCTGGATCTTTTTCTACTGGTTGTAGAAAACATTCCATATCTTCAATAGAAAATAATTGTGGTTCTATTCTTTGAGGTACTGTAAAGCCTTCAATAGCATTGCCATACACCACGTCACCAGTATGGCTATACATCACTTTATCTCCTTGTCGCTCTCCAGATAAAATCGTTACAATCAACGATGATTCATCCTTTGCCATACGTTCTTGCGCAATATCAATCAGATTCATGGTACTACTCCTTTATCTGCTCATATTCCCAAGCAGTGATGGCCTCCATCACACCACCGCCGACAGCTAATGCTTTATCTGATATAGTAAAGCAATGGCTCTCTTCACATCGTGCGTCCACATCCGCTAATTTAAAGCCTTTCGTTACTAATATATTAGAGGCTAAGATACCTCGTAAAGTACCTTTAATTTTTGCATGCACTGGTACATCCTCTACATAGCCTATGATAGAACCCGCCTCTACTTGATCTCCAATATGACTTTTCGCTACAAATAGACCTTCCGTTGGGGATTTTATCACTCGCTCATGAGTATAGCCTCCCACATTGCCAGGAATCCCCGTATTGGCTAAAGCTGGACCTTCATAAATACATCGTCCTAAGGTATGACCACGCATAGTTTCAACTACAACATGCACATCCTTGCCAGCATTGAATCCGGGACCGCATCCAATGACTAAAGGAGCATCACTTTTTTGAGTTCCCACATTTCGCTTCGCCAAAATAGCATCCACTACGATGGTTGGTTTCATCGTAGTGAGTACGTTTTCATAAGGCTCAGTGACCACAGGAATTGCCTCCCGGCTAGCTAACAATTTCGCTACATCTTGTAAAGGTACATGACGTGAGCGCAATCGCTCTAAGATCATTTCTCCTCGATGCACTGCATTCCCATAGGACACTTCTCTACGAATCATGGTAGGAATCGCAATTTCATTAATCACCACAGGATACCCTGCTCGCCACAATCGATAAATAGCGCCAGATGCCACATCTCCACCGCTACGGATGAGAATCATTGGTTTCATAACGTCCTCCTTCGCTCACAATACGGTCATAGTCTTCTTTCGTATCAACATCTATACCACTATGCATAGTACATTGCCTTTCAAGCCATACATATGTAACATGAGGAGCTCCTTCACCTCTCAAAATGACACGCCCTCCCATATCTCCAGGAATTAAGCATAATGCATCCGCCCAATATCTTCCAAATACTACGGGATTACCTCGTTCTTGGTTCGGTCCATACTGTGGCTGTACAATGGCTTTCTCGTCGCCAATATCTCTGAAAGTGTTACACAAGTCGTCAATGACTTGCACATTCAATAGAGGTTGGTCAATCACACCACATACGATTGCCTCTAAACGTTCTTTCTGTGTGTGTTCCCATTGCAATAAGGCCTCTACTCCTAATCGGATAGATGTACCCTGCCCCCATTGTGGATGCTCATTAGGCACAGGAATCCCCTGTACCTTATGCACCATATCCTTCACACCCATACATGGGTCAATAACTACCGCTAGAGGTTGTATCCTGCTATACTTCGAGAGGGCACTCTCTAGCAAGGTATGTCCTTGATAGGTCAACAATTGCTTAGCACATCCCATACGCTTCGATTGTCCAGCCCCTAATAATACACATCCTATTGCCATGTTAGTATCCTTTGTATGCAACAATTTTCACGATATCCATTAGCCAACACCACTTTGTGCAATGAAAGGGATTGCAAAGCTTGTAAAAATGCATCCACCACTGTTGAATCCACCGTATCACAACCTGTACAGAATACGATCCGTTTCCCCCGAGCATATTGAAAGACACCTTGCTCGTGTCGTAGCAGTCTTACAACTCCTTCTGGAGTTATCCTATCCCCTAGTGGAACCTCCATGATAGCCTGTACTTCTTTTATGCGATGTACATAGTCCTCTGTGAGCGGTTTGCCTAACACCTGCATATTCACTACTGCAATGGTAGTCGCCGTTTTAGTCGGTATCACTGGTTCGTGAGGTTTAGGGACTTTTAACCACTTAGTTTTTGCTCCATCTGCCTCTATGATAATCGACCAATCTGGATGACGCTCTTGTACTCTATCTAGCAACTCTGGATCTAATCCTAGTACCTTATGGCCTGCTACGGATTGAAACCAAGAACCCATCCGTCCTTGTGCCAATTGTTGTTCTATATGAGTTTCCCCAAGTGTTAGGTCATCCCCATAGTAGGGGTTCCAAGGAGCCACTTGTTCAGATCCCATCTTTGTTGTAGTCGTTACCACTACTGGTCGCTCTAGACTGACTGCCGCAGCACCTAGTTTAGATACAACAGTTGTTTTGCCACCAGCCCCTACGACAGCAAGTATCCCAGGTTCTAGTAAGGACTCCCAATACTTCCTATCACTCATCTTGACTCTCCTATTACTTACTCTACTTATTTTTTTGTAACGCCATATACACGCGTTCTGGAATCATTGGCAATGTAGTTACCTCAGCACCTGTAGCATTCAAGATAGCCCCTTGAATAGCTGGACAAGATGTATTGATAACAACTTCCCCAATGGATTTAATACCGTAAGCACCAGTTGGTTCATAGGATTCCACAAAGTCTACATGAACATTACCAGTATCTAACCGTGTTGGTAATTTATAATGCATGAAATTGTTTGTTTCTAACACACCACGAGAAGAATAGCGAATTTCTTCATATAATGCCATACCGATACCTTGCACAACACCACCTTCTGTTTGTACAGTGGCTAGGTTTCTATTGACAACAGTACCACAGTCAACTACTGCATAGTAGTTTTCAGGCGTTACTTTACCAGTTTCAAGGTCTACTTTCACCTCTGCAATGCCCACCATGAAAGGAGGTGGAGAGGTTTGACTGCCCCAAGTAGCCATACCACTTAAGTAATGTCCTTTCGGTCCTGATACAAGTTTCGGCGCTAACTCTTTGGTAGTCATCGTTTTAGAACCATCTTCAGTCCATGCTTTTTCTCCATCAAAGGATAATGTACTTGGATCCACTTCTAAGATACGGCCAAATTCTTGCAAGATTTTTTCTTTCAACTCATCACAAGCCAGTTTCGTAGCAGTCCCTGTCACATAAGTCGTACTCGATGCATAAGAGCCTGGATCGAATGGTACAACGTCAGTATCTGCTTCATAGACAACCATCATATCCATGGGACAGCCCAAAGTTTCACAAGCAATTTGTGCTAACGCCGTGTTGGATCCTTGGCCCATATCTGTTGACCCCGTAAATAACATATACGTACCGTCATCCAGCATGCGCACTTCTACCGAGGCAGAGTCAATATTGGCAATCCCCGATCCTTGGAACGCAAGAGCTACTCCTAAACCACCCCTATGGCGGTCATCGATTTTCCATGATTTTGGACGATTGTCCCAATTAGACATTTCTTTCGCTTTTTGGATGGCTTCTTTCAATAGACCAGATGCCAACACTTCACCTGGATGGAAGGATTGCGCAGTTTCCCCTACACCAATTAAGTTTTTCAAACGTAAATCAATTTCATCCACACCCATAGCATGCGCCAACTTCGTAATAGCACACTCCAGTGGCCACAAGGCTTCTGTAGCACCATACCCACGGAATGCACCGCCTGGCATATGGTTAGTATACACTACATTAGATTCATAGCGAATCGCTTTTGTTTTATTATATAGTGGTAACGATTTATGTTCCCCTGCTGTGAAAGTAGTCAAGGCATGACTACCATGTGCTCCTGCATCGGATACAGCTACCATGTCAATAACTTGGATAATACCATCTTTTGTGGCACCTACACGAACTTTCCAATCCCTTGCATGTCGGCTAGTGGAACAGTTATTCGCTTCGTGACGATCGTACACGATATAGGATGGTTTTTTCAATTTCCATGTTACAAAAGCTGGGAACATTTCTGTACAACCCGTTTGTTTAGATCCGAAACCACCGCCAATACGAGGCTTGATAACGCGAATTTGGGCCGCAGAAAGCCCCAAAGCATGCGCCACATGTCTACGAATATGGAATGGTACCTGTGTCGAACTTGTAATCACAAGACGATTAAATTGGTCTATGGTAGCAAAGGTCCTAAAAGTTTCCATCGCCGATTGTAAGGTAGCTTGGTCAAAGTAAGACTCTTCTACAACATAATCACACTTTGCCAATTCTGCTTCTAAGTCACCTACTACATGACTATAGGAACAAGCAATGTTTCGCTTAGGATCTCCCCCTACTGGAAAGTTATAGTGAAAGTCATCTTCAGCGTGAATGATGCTAGGATGATCGATAGCTGTATGCATATCCAAGACTGGTTCATAGACCTCATATTTTACTTTGATAAGAGGCATAGCTTTCAATGCTGTCCGTTCATCCACAGCCACGACTAAAGCTACTTCATCCCCCACATAGCGAACCACTTGATCTAAAATCAACATATCATACGCAGATGGCTCTGGATAACTTTGACCAGCTAAGGTAAATCGAGTTTGTGGCACGTCTTTATAGGTATATATTGCTTCCACACCAGGTATTTTTAAAGCGGCATCAATATTAATATCCACAATTTTAGCAAAGGCATGAGGACTGCGAAGTATCTTAATACATAACGCATTGGATGGAATAAAATCTTCTGTATAGGCGGCTTTACCACTTAAAATCGTTGCGGAGTCTGTTTTTTTATAACTTTGTCCTAAATGTTTCATAGTGTTTTGCCTCCTAAAAATTTACGAATCCCTCGCATATGCGATTCATAACCAGTACAACGGCATAAATTGTTGTTTAGGTAAGCTTTAATTTCCTCATCAGTAGCATTTGGGTATTTACGGCTTAATGCAATGGCACTCATCATCATACCGGTTGTACAGTAGCCACATTGATCAGCCCCTTCTTCAGCCAAACAATCCGCTAATTCTGCAGCTTCCTCTGCTACACCTTCTAAGGTAGTGATTTCATGACCCACAGCTCTGAATGTAGGGTATGCACAAGATAATATAGGATCACCATCTACCCATACAGTGCATAAACCGCAGTTTGTTGTATCACAGCCGCAACGCACACTGTAAAAGCCTAAGTTACGCAATGTTTCTAATAACATTTCATCCGTTTCGATGAGAATATTTCGTTTCACTCCGTTCACTTGTAACATTATTTCCATTGTGCCACCTCTTTTACCAATCGTTTAAACATGTTTTTTGCCATCTCTAAGCGATACTCTGCACTTGCATGTGAGTTACTTTGAAAGGATAAATCCTCTTGAATCAAGATTACCGCTTCATCCAAAGCGTCCAATCCTTTTTCGTTAATAATCTGGCAAGATTTCGCAGCTAATGCTGGGTTACCTGGTCGACAACCAATATATACCGAGTAGCCTTGATCATCTAATCGTGCAGATCCCGTTAAATAAGGAAAATCTGAAGTAGATTTCCGTAATGCTTCAATCCCTACGGATACTTCTTGTTTTGGCACAATAATTTCAAGTAATAAATCTCTTGTTCCATACGTTAAATATTGTTCTATCGGCATACGGCCCGCTTCAAACAAACGTACTTCTGCTCGTAATGCTAATAAGGCAGGAATAATATCAGAGAAACCGAATTTTGCTGCTACCGATCCCCCCATGGTAGCCATACTGCGGAATTGAACACCTAAAATATCTTTCACAGCTTTTGGGAGCACTCCTCTACAGAATGTTTTAAATGGTTCGTACACCTCTACATCTCGCTGTGTAGCCATGGCACCAATGCGGTATTCCGTTTCGTCCTCTACAATATAACGGAGACCTAATTCAGACAAGTCAATCACCATAGGCCATTTACGATTTCCCAATCGCGTCCAGCAACCACCAGCTAAGATAGGTGCCATCTTTTGCTTCACCATGAGTGCATGTGCCTCTTCTACTGTTTTAGGCTGTTGCACTTGCATAAACATAAGCATACTTATACCTCCTGACTCCAACATCTCTATATCCTTATTGTACCATGTATATGAAGATTTTGGCATATGAATTATCTCAGATACTAAGCATCTATATATGCATAATCCATATACATCATATGTTACTCACAATCATTGCTATAAAAATAGGCATACACAAACTACTTCGAACTACAATGAATCTATCATTATTCGAGACTAAGTTTATGTATGCCTAATATCAACTTTATATGAGATATAGTTTGCAAGATGTTTAATTACTTTTATAGATCTCTCTATATCCTTCTGTTTGTTTCTCTACAACCTGCTCTATATCTTCTAAAATATCTTCAGGAATGTCTTCAACAATGCATCGATCCACTTGGAAAATTGCACATGTACCACAAGAAGAGCTTAACCACCTCGGTACAGGCTGTAAATGTACAGTAATCGCTCTTTGTTTACAAAACTGTTCAAATTGTATAGCTCCAAAATGAGAATAAAATGTTGCTACATATTCCATATTATTGTTTTGTAACAGTGAGGATATACTCACCATTCTCTTCTTTAGACACGATTGTATAACCTTGAGCCAATACAAATCGAGTAATATTTTCTACCGCTGTTTTAGAATCAGATTGTACAGTATATTCACTGTCACCTGATGCCATTGCTTTTTGTACCATAATAACTGGTTCTGGACAAGATAGTCCTCTTACATCAATCATGCTTACCTCCTATGTTTCCTATTTACGCATATTTTTAACAGCAATTACTAAGGCAATCACAAAACCTACACCTACCGCAATTTGGCCCGCTACTGGAACACCTGTACCAGTGGCTGCTAATCCAAAGTTATGTGCGAATGCTGCGCCTGCTGCTAGGCCCACTACTGTAATTGTGGAATCGGAGTTACCTTCACCAGATAAGATTAATTGACGCAATGGACAACCACCCATTAATGTACAGCATAAACCTGCCAAGGCCATACCTAAGAAGTTCCACAATCCATCTGTATGCGCAATTGGTTGTTTCACAAAACCAGGATGGAAGTTACCTACAGAAATGTTCACTAGGAACGCTGCTACAAGAATCGCAATAAAACCAAGAATTAATTTTGTTTCTTTAAATAAAATGATATCTCGGATACCACCTACCATACAAAGACGGCTATATTGTGCCAAGCCACCTACTACTAAACCAGCTGCTAAAGAAATCCATAACGGAGTATGAATGGCACCTGGTCCTTTTTCAGTAAAGAAAATGAACGCTGGCGCTGCCACCACAAGACCTAATAGAATCACCTGTGCTGCTGGCATAATATAGGAATCCATTTTAGATACAATGTACGTTCTACCCAAGGAATATCCACGTTTTAAGAATACTGTACCTACTGCAATACCACCTGTGAATCCTAATAGACCCATGATTGCATTCCAGTCACCACCTGCTAAGCGCAAAATCATACGGAATGGACATCCTAAGAAAATAAGACAGCCAATCATAGTAAAGAACCCTAAGGTAAATCGTGTTGCTGGAGCGGAACCACCTTTAGCCGCTCTCTCTCCACGGAACCAAGATAATAAAAAGGCTCCTAACACTAATCCAATAATCTCTGGACGAATGTATTGTACTGGTGCTGCTCTATGCAGACCCAAGCCACCTACAGAATCACGAATGAAACAGGCAATACAAAAACCCATATTTTGTGGGTTTCCCGCTAGCACTAATAAACTAGCAATCGCACCAATAATTAATCCAGCAATAATAATTCTTTGCTTTTCACTTATTACACTCATAGTACCTCTCCTACTAAACATTACCTCTTCGACTAGTTTACTTCAGTCCCTACAAATTGATATTTTGCACGCATTACTTTATACTAAATATAATATACATATTAAAAGGAGTTATAATTATGAAGTCTATCTATGCAGATAATAGCAGTACCTCTTTCCCGAAAGCGCCCACTGTAGCGCAAGCTATGTATGATTACATTTCCTATAATGGAGCTTCTGTTCATCGCTCCTCTAACGAAGATGCGTACCAAGTGGAACGTTTGATCCTAGAAACACGCCAACAGTTACAACAACTATTAGGTGGACCTAGTCCAAAATACATCATCTTTACTCCCAATGTGACAACTAGTCTAAATATGGTCTTACAAGGTCTTTTTTCCGCTGGTGATCACTTCCTAATCTCCAGTTTAGAGCATAACGCAGTCATGCGTCCGCTCCATCAATTATCTATGAAAGGTGTTTCTTACTCCACTATTCCAAGCACACCTCAAGGTGAAATGATTACCTCCACCTTAGAATCACTTCTCTTACCTACTACAAAGGCTATTCTAGTGACTCATGTCTCTAATGTATGCGGTACCATACAACCTATCGCTGAACTCGGAGCTTTTTGCAGAGAACACAATCTATTATGTATCGTAGATGCTGCCCAATCAGCTGGTATCTTACCTATCCATATGAAAGATATGAATATCGACGTTCTATGCTTTACTGGTCATAAAGGGTTACTTGGGCCTCAAGGTATCGGCGGCTTTCTCCTTACAAAAGATGTAGCTCATCAAATACAGCCCATACTAAGTGGTGGCACAGGTAGTTTTTCTCATACCTTAGAGATTCCCACTACCTTTCCCGATCGCTTTGAACCAGGTACGCCCAATATTCCTGGAATCCTCGGCCTCCATGCTAGTCTATCCTATCTCAATACAATAGGTATCGAGAGTATTTACCAACATGAATTGTCTTTGACCAAGCAATTCATATGTGGTTTGCAAGAATTATCGAAATATACTATTCACGGAATTCCCGACATTCAAAATCGGACAGCCGTGATTTCTATTTCTCCTACTCATTGTGATCCAGCAGAACTGGCTCACAAACTGGAACAAGATTATCATATTATCACTAGAGTTGGGTTGCACTGCGCTCCTACTGCTCATCAAGTACTAGGTACCTATCCTAAAGGAACAGTTCGCTTTTCCTTTGGCTACCACAACACAGCTGATGAAGTAGATACTATATTAAATAGCTTAGATCTATTACAACACAAACACCCTTATAGCTAGAATATTACATATTAAAAATAAAGTAAGCACCAATTATACATATAATTGGTGCTTACCTATTTTCGTGCTACTTTCTGTATAAAGAAAGCACTTATATATGTAACCTAAGTCTAACCATATACAGTATTTTGATTAAATAGATTGATTTCTACGAACTTTACGTTCTGCTTTCCATTTATCCAAACGAGCAATCGCTTTTTCACGACGAGTTTTTTGGACCACATGCGTTTCATTGCCATAGCCATTTAACAATACATTAAGAATGACTGCCATTAAGCTACCGAATGTAATACCACTATGAAGAACAATTTTTAACCATTCAGGGAAATGATTATAGAAACTTGGTACTGCTAACGGAATCATACTCACACCAATACTGATGGCTACAATCATAAGATTGTAAGTACCATCAAATTGTACTTTAGATAAAGAGCGAATACCACTCGCAATAATCATACCAAACATAGCAATACCAGCACCACCTAATACAGGGTTAGGAATACTTGCTACAACCGCTGCCATTTTAGGGAATAATCCTAATGCTACTAAAATAATACCAGAAGCAGCTACTACGAAACGGCTTTTTACGTTTGTTACAGCTACTAAACCTACGTTTTGCGCAAATGCTGTATGTGGGAAACTATTTAAGAATCCACCAATCATAGTTGCAAAACCATCTGCACGTAAGCAATCAGCCAATTCTTTTTTACCAATTGGTTTCTCAACGATTTCACCAATTGCAATACAGTCACCAGTCGTTTCTGTCATAACAACAAGCATAACAATGACCATAGAAATAATAGAGGAAAATTCAAATGTTGGCCATCCGAACGCTAATGGTGTTACGACTGCAAACCATTCTGCTTGACCAACGGCCCCTAAGTTAGCTACACCCAGTGCCATTGACGCTAATGTTCCAACTACTAAACCTACTAAAACTGCTACATTACTCCAGAATCCTTTACCAAATCGATACACTGCTACTACGATTGCCAATGTTAAGGTAGCCAGTAGCAAGTTAATTGGACTTGCAAATTCAGGTGAACTAGGGTTACCTCCCCCTACCCAACGAACGGATACAGGCATTAATGTAATACCGATAATTGTAATAATAGTACCTGTAACTACAGGTGGAAAAAAGCGGATTAAACGACTAAATAGATGAGAAATCAAGAATGTGACTATCCCGGCTACGATAACGGCCCCGTAAATACTTGTCATACCATGCTCTTGACCAATTAAAATCATTGGAGATACCGCAGCAAATGTAATCCCTTGAATCAAAGGAATTTTTGCGCCGATTTTCCAAAATCCTAACGTTTGGATCAAAGTGGCAATACCACAAGTAAATAAATCTGCGTTAATTAATTGAATCAACTGCGCCTCTGATAACCCCATAGCTTGTGCTATGATAATTGGAACCGCTACTGCTCCTGCATACATTGCCAATACGTGTTGTAAACCGTAAGCAAACAATTTAGGAATTGGTAACATTCCGTCTACATGATTAACTCCCTGAATTTGATGTGCCATATGAATCACCTCATATTACTTAATAGAATATACTAGTCTTATGCTTATATCATGTTTTGAATTTTAGACATCATCTGATGAAGTAGCAAGCACTCGCATACTTGCTACAACATCGAACTTCATAGACTGAGCACACTCTCTCCCTTACTGATTATTTTCGATATCCAGTTTTCTCAAGTGGTAAAGAACGACGTTCCATACCGTCCAAACGATTATATGCATTGGCAATAGCTGGAGCAATTGGGATACTACTGATTTCCCCAATACCTTTAGCACCATATGCATATTGGTCTGGTGTACCTTTTTCTATGAATGTACATTTAATTTCTGGACGTTGTGTAGCTCTTAACAAGCCTAATGTGCCATATTTTGTAACTACCTTACCTTCATTGTACTTGAAGTCTTCTGTTACACCATAGCCCATACCCATGATAGCTCCACCCTCTACTTGCCCTTCACAAGATTGTGGGTTTACAACTCGTCCTACATCATAGGCCACATGAAGTTCACTTACTTTGTTATCATCTCCAATCGTAGCTACGCAAGCTCCATATCCATAAGCCACATGGCTCTTAGGATGATCTTTGTCCGAATCAAATGGATCCGTAACGCCAAGGAACTCTTCATAAACTTCTATTCCTTCAAGTTCAGCTAACGTTTTAGTGGCTAACAATTCTGCTAATTTTATAGCCGCTCTACGTGTTGCTTCCCCTGTAAATACCGTTTGTCGTGATGCTGTTGTAGTTCCAGAGTTTGGTGTACGTTCCGTATCTGGTGCTTCTACTATAATTTGATCTGGAGACAATTTTGTGGCTTCACATACAATCTGAGATGCCACTGTGCCTACACCTTGACCAATACATGCAGCAGATGTACGAATACGTACTTTACCATCACGAACTTCTAAAATAACTCGACCAGTATCTGGCAATCCTACACCAACCCCACTATTTTTCAAGCAAATCGCAAGACCTGTACGATCACTCGCATAGTATGCATCTTTTACTGCTTCTAAGCATTCAGCTATACCAGTATCCGGTGTACATAATTGTCCATTCGGCAAGTAATCACCAGGGCGAACCGCATTTTTATAACGGAATTCCCAAGGGTCCATGCCTACCTCTTTAGCTAGTAAGTCGATATTGATCTCTTGTCCAAATATAGTTTGTGTTACACCAAAACCACGGAATGCACCACCTGGTACAGTATTCGTATACACACAAATACCATCCATAGAGAAATGTTCAAAGTTATATGGTCCACTAGAGTGTGTACCTGCCCGTTGTAATACTGGGCCACCTAAAGATGCATAAGCACCACAGTCGGATACAATTTTAACTTTTGTAGCTAACAATTTACCGTTTTCATCACATGCAGTAGTAATATCCATTTCCATTGCATGACGTTTTGGATGTACATCTAAACTTTCTTGACGAGTTAATTGTACTTTCGTTGGAAGTCCAGTTTTCCAAGCTACAAGTGCTGCATGATGTTGCACACTCATATCCTCTTTACCACCGAAACCGCCACCTACTAACATACTATGTACCTTAACTTGAGATTCTTCCAAGCCTAACATGCGAGATACTTCATGTTGCTCATCATAGATACTTTGTCCACCTGTGTATAATTGTATGCCATCTTCTGTTTTCACAGCAATTGCACACTCAGGTTCCATAAATGCATGATCTGTTTGTGGTGTAGAGTAATGTCTTGTTACCACATGAGCCGCATTGGCAATGACTTCATCAGCATTCCCACGATTTAACGCTTGATGAGATAGGATATTTCCATTTGGATGTAATAATGGTGCATCTTCTGCCAAAGCTTCTTCTGGAGTTAATACAGGTTTTAATTCTGTATAATCTACCGTTACCAAATTACATACTTCTTGCAAATATTTTTTCTCTTTTACTGCTACTACAGCAATAGCATCACCTACATAGCGAGTAATATCACCTTCTGCAATCATAACATCCCAGTCAGGAACAATATGACCTGTTTTATTGAAAGGTACATCTTTCGCCGTTAATACAGTCACACATTGAGGATGTGCCAAAGCTTCTTCAATATGGATTGCATCAACACGAGCACGTGGATATTTAGAACGGATCGCTTTGGCATAAATCATGCCATCTACCACCATGTCATCTGCATATAATCCTGTACCCAATGCTTTTTCAGCCGCATCTATACGATGTAAGCGAGATCCTACAGTACCATCTGCATCATTTTTAGGAACTGGTGCGTTCTCTTTAAATAAACGAGCCGCTAATAAAATAGCATCTTCAATTTTTACATATCCTGTACAACGACAAATATTTCCCAATAAAGCTTTTTGAACATCTGCCCTTGTAGGTTCTAATGTAGTATCCAATAATGCTTTAGCACTGATAATCATGCCCGGAATACAGAAACCACATTGTACAGCTCCACATTCCGCAAAAGCATATACATACACTTCTTTTTCACGTTCTGTAAGGCCTTCAATGGTAATAATTGATTTGCCTTCCATTTGCGAAACTTTACCTATACAAGCTTTTACCTTTTTCCCATCAATGAGAATTGTACAAGCTCCACAAGCACCTGCACTACAACCGTCCTTTGTTCCGGTTAAGCGTAGGTCATCACGAAGATAATCCATTAGTCGTTTATCTTCTTCCACCTCACGCCAAATACCGTTAACTTGAAATCGGTACATACAGAGACCTCCCTCCAATTATTGTTGGAACTCCCCTTTATAGGCTTCCACTAATTTTCTATCTTGCACCACATGGTGCCCACGTAAAAATACATCATCTATTCGACCATGTACAGTCATTCCTTCATAAGGTGTATAATCTGACCGACTATGAGTTTTATCCGAAGTCATACATTCTGTTACATCTGATGAAAGTATCACAATATCCGCATCACTTCCTACCTGTAACGTTCCTTTTTTTGGATATAATCCATATAACTTAGCTGGTGTTTCGCTAGTTAATTTCATATATTCTACAGGGTCGATTCGTCCACTATGAACAAACATATCCCACATTAGAATCATCCGCTCTTCTACACCTGGCAAACCACCTGGTGTTTTCGTAAAGTCACCAAGACCCTGCGCTTTTTGCGCTAATGTATAATTGCAGTGATCCGTACATAAAGTTTGGAAAACTCCACGTTCTACCGCTGCTTGCAAAATCTCCACATCTCTTTGTTTTCTAAGAGGTGGACTTAAGATATATCTCAATCCTTTTCCATCCGGCTGATTATACAATTCATCTGTCAGTAATAAGTATTGAGGACAGGTTTCACAGGTCACTTTTGCCCCATTCTTTCTGCGTTCCTCAATCACATCTAATCCTGCTGCAGAGCTCACATGTACAATATGTACTGGATAATCTGCTAATTCCCCTAGTCGAATGAAACGATGCATTGCTTCTGCTTCTATGGTATCTGGTTTTGAAAGCGGATGATACTTTGCTTCTGTATCTCCTTCCTCTCTCATTTCCTGTACCTTAGCTGCAATCATCGCTCCATTCTCACAGTGGGCTGCCACCAACGCACCGGTTGGGGCGATTGCTTTGATTGCTTCATAAATTGACCGATCGTCAATACTAAAGCTGTAGGCCATATATACTTTGAAGGATGCGACGCCTTCTTCAACGACCTTAGGAATTTCCGCTGCTACTTGCTCATTCATATCTAATAATTCCATATGAAATTTATAGTCACAAGAGCAACGTCCTTCCGCCCGTTTCTTATCGCGTCGCAAACCTTCTAACAAAGATTCTTCAAAAGGCGATGCAAAATTAATAATCGTCGTGGTCCCCCCCATAATGGCTGCTTTTGTACCACTTTCAAAATCGTCTGCCGTGGTGGCAAAAGCGTTGGTCATTTCAAAATGGGTATGTGTATCGATTCCTCCAGGCAACACATAGCGCCCTTTTGCATCGATTCGTACATCTCCTGGTTTTGCCTCAATATGAGGAGCTACCTCTACAATTGTATCGTTTTCAATTGCTATCGTCCCTTGCATGACTCCCGTTGGGAGTACAAGATATCCTTGTTCAATGAGTATCATAGATATAATATGGAAGTTCTTTAATGAACGCTTCCACAACTCCTTTCAACACCTCTGGTAAGGCATCAATCGCTGTGCGACCTGTAGCGCCTTGGAAACGATATCCGCATTCCTTACCTTGAATATAAAAGCCGTCATTATCGCTTGCTAATAAGCGTTCTTCATCAATAAAATATGTTAATTTATCTTTATATGGGAAACATGGTTGTACGCAATGACAAGCACAGTTACCACATTCATTACAAGACTCATCAATATGAATAATTAATTTTTTACCATCTACAGTAATACATTCATTCGTTCTATTTGGACATACACGTACGCAAGTACCACATACAACACGGCATTCATGATTTTTGTCATGAGCTGTTGGGAAACCTGGTTGCTCTTCGCGTTTTTTCTTAGCAGCTGCAGATTTTTTGTATGTTGGAGCTGTTCCCATTGCCTCCGCAAAAGATTTGATTTCTGTTGGTTTAATTACCTTAGCAGTATCGTAATCTTCTGCTTCTACTAATTTAGCCAAGTTATCCAATTGGTTATAACCTAAACCTTGTAATAAGGTTGTACATACTGTGATTGGCCAAATACCTGTGCGGAATAAAGCTGCAATATTTTTCGCATCTGCACCACCGCTATAAGACATTGGTAAGCGTTCGCCAAATGTTTCACTCAATAATTGAGCTACACCGATAGATAATGGTAATAAGGATTTACCAGACATATACATTTGCTCACCTGGCAATTCTTTTTCGTGAATCGAAACAGGGAATGTATTTGTCAGTTTCACACCGAACACTAAACCTTCTTCTTCTGCAATCGTCAACAATCGTTCAATCATTGGCACTGCTTCTTTAAAAGATAAGTCTACTTCAAATTGATGTGCATCAAAATCAATATATCCAAATTCTGCTTGATCTAATAATTCTCTTACACGATCATAGCCTAATAATGTTGGATTACATTTTAGATATAAATTTAGATGTTTTTCTTTCATTAGGTATGTACAAATCGATTCAATTTCGCCTGCAGGACAGCCGTGCATTGTGGATAATGTAATACCTTGGCAAATGTTGTCATCAATATTTCGAATGTACTCTTCTGTTACATTTTTAAATTGATGTACATTAGCTAATGCCCATTCTTCGCATTCTTTCCAAACTGGTTTAGTACGTGCTGCACGTAAACATTCCATATAGGAATCTACATCTTCACTTTTAATGCCCGCTAAGTTGTAGCCAACACTCATAATAAAGATGAATCCATCTGGATCGCCGATGCCCCATTCTTTACTAATTAATTTAATAGCAAACCATGCTTTAATGTATTCATCAGCAGCTGCATGGCAATGGTACTCAGAGGACCATTCCACATTGTATGCTTCATCTTTTGAATAAATACATGGTCTTGGGATACCCAATTCTTCACCGAACATAATTTGTACTGTTTTTAATTCTAAGAATCGGGAACCCCCAACATAGGCTGCTACTAAGTTTTGAGCTAATTGAGTATGTGGACCTGCTGCAGGGCCTAATGGATTTTCCAGGTTACGACCAAATAAGGATAACCGTTGATCCGTACCTGTTGTGTGCATGCGCTCCACATTATATACTCGATTGTGGGTAGCATATTCTGTTAGAATATGGTTCATTAAATGTCCGAAACTTACCGGATACATGATATCGCTCATAGTATTCACTCCTTACTGAAAGTGTATTATGGGACTAATCGTTTCCATAAACGATGGGAAATTTGTCGTACTTCTCGTAGCAATTCTTCTTTATTCATGCCACATAATTGACGATCTAGCATACGTACCTTACCACCAGAAATAGTTGTAATTACATTAAGACCATTTAGGCCAAATAGTAAATGACCATTAATATTATCAGCATGTAAATCTGTTCTAGGAATATAATCTAAAACAATTACATCTGCTTCTGCCCCCGGTGTCAAGGTACCAACTTTTACAGGGAAGAATTTTTCAATCATTGCTGGGTTAGTGTTGAATAACATATGTGGAATTTCAGTCCAACCAACATTTGGATGTTGCATGTTATGTTTCACTAAGCAATTTGCTACTTTGTAGGATTCTAACATATCGCTAGTATATCCATCTGTACCAAGACCCACTGGAATACCTGCTTCCATAAGTTTTAATACATTAGGTGCTCCTACCGCATTACCCATATTACTTTCTGGATTATGAGCCACCATGGTTCCAGTTTCAGCTAATACCTTTACTTCACTATCATCTACATGGATACAATGTCCAGCAATCGTTTTTGGTCCTAGGATGCCATCTTCATGCAAGCGATGCACTGCGCGCATACCATATTTCTCTTGGCTATCTTCTTGATCTGTAGTACCTTCTGCTACATGGATGTGATATCCCAAATTGTCTACGTTTTGTTCACGAACATAAGCCAATGTATCTTTACTCAATGTGAAAGATGCATGTAACCCCATCATAGCTGCGATTGTTTCAGGATTTTCTTTTGCTTCTTTACCAAAGCGTACGTTTTCTGCTACAGCTTTCTCCATTTCCTCTTGGCCATTCCGATCACTTACTTCATAGCACAAGCAAGAACGAACGCCAAAGTCTTGAGCAACTTCGCTAATAACAGATAGGCTGCCTTCTGTTTCCCCATAACTTGCATGATGGTCAAATATGGAAGTCACACCATTTTCGATACATGCCATATAGGTCACAATAGCACTTGCCCACACGTCTTCTTTAGCAAGACGTTTATCTAGGTAGAACCACAATCCATCTAAAATTTCTTTAAAATTTGTTGGGTTGTTACCAGGGATATATAATCCGCGGGCTAAGGCAGAATAAATATGGTGATGAGCGTTCACAAAACCAGGCATAATCAAGCGCCCATGAGCGTTTACTCGATATGCTTTTGGATATTGTTTGCGCAATGTTTCGTATGAGTCTACTGCCACAATTTTAGTGCCATCCATTAATACGCCACCGTCTTCAATAATCGGTTGTAATGGATTGCGTGTAACGACAGTTCCTTTTCCTAATAAAATCATAGATAGGCTCCTTTCTATGAAAAACAGTATTCAATGAAATACTACTATTATAATTCGATGTGAGTGCCTGTTTTTCCTTCAATACCTTCTCTAGATTTTTCTAGTTGTGTGATAATTGCTTTTCTACCTGCTTTAGATTTAGCAAAAGCTACAGCTGCTTCCATTTTTGGTTTCATAGAGCCTGCTGCAAATTCACCATTGTCGATATGTTTTTGCGCTTCTTCTACTGTAATATGTTCTAACCATTGTTGGTTTTCTTTACCATAATTAATCGCTGCTTTTTCAATAGCTGTTAAGATAATCAATACATCTGCGTCAACTTCTTGTGCTAGTAAGCTACTAGTCCAGTCTTTATCAATAACTGCAGATGCACCTGTTAAATGATTGCCTTCACGAACTACAGGGATACCGCCACCACCGCAAGCGATTACTAATTCATGACCGATTAAGCCTTTGATAGCTTGTAATTCAATGATTTCTTTTGGCGCTGGAGATGCTACTACACGGCGATAGCCACGACCTGCATCTTCTTTTACCACATAATCATATTGGTTCACTGCATGTACAGCTTCTTCTTTTGTCATAAAGTGGCCAATTGGTTTTGTTGGATCTAAGAACGCTGGATCATCTGCATCTACACGAACTTGTGTAACCATTGTTGTCACAGGTAGATCTGTAATACCTCTGTTCAACAACTCTTCACGCAATGCATTTTGTAAATCATATCCGATATACGCTTGGCTCATGGCTACGCATACAGACAACGGAGTATTAGGTTGACCTTCTACTTCTCTAGTTAATGCAGCCATAGCATTATTGATCATACCGATTTGAGGGCCATTACCATGAGTAACGATCACATCACAATCTGCTTCAATTAAATCTACGATTGCTTTCGATGTTTCTTTCACCGCAATCATTTGTTCTGGTAATGTATTGCCTAGGGCATTGCCCCCTAAAGCGATAACAACACGTTTTTTCATAGGGTACCTCTCTATGGTGTATATATTCCTAACTACTTTGTAGGGATTAAAATAAGGGACTGTCTGAACAGACAGCCCCTTTGCTCTTAGCGGAGAACTCTTTCTGTTCCCTTTTCTTCTAGCTCTTTTAATAATTCTACTGGATTTTCAAATTTGCTTAATAAAATCATAGCAGCAATTACATATGGTTTATAGCTTGCTTCTTTGTAAAGAGGTACACGATAACGATCAAATACGGATGCGTCAACTTCACCTTCTTCACAGCTTAAGCCAGTGATATCAGCTGGTAAGCAATGTAAGTATAATGCTTTGCCGTCTTTTGTAAGACTCATCATATCTTCTGTGCAAGCCCAATCTTTATGTTGTGCATTTTGTTCTAATAAACGACCTTCTAATTCTTTAATGCCTGCTGTATCGCCTTTGCCATATAAGTCAGTTCTTTCTTCCATTGCAGCGAAAGGTGCCCAGGATTTAGGATATACGATATCAGCATCTTTGAAAGCTTCTTTCATGTCGTTTGTACGTTTGAAAGATCCGCCACTAGCTTGTGCTTGTTTTTTAGCAACTTCTTCAACTTCTGGCATTACTTCGTATCCTTCTGGATGCGCTAATACAACTTCCATACCTAAACGAGTGAATAAACCGATAGCACCTTGTGGTACGGAAAGCGGTTTACCATAGGATGGGGAGTATGCCCAAGTCATAGCCACTTTTTTACCTTTTAAGTTTTCAAGTCCACCAAATTCATTGATAAGGTGAGCTGTATCAGCCATCAATTGTGTTGGATGGTCAATATCACATTGTAAGTTTACCAATGTAGGACGTTGTTCTAATACACCGTCTTTATGGCCTTCTTCTACTGCATCAGCTACTGCATGCATGTATGCATTACCTTTACCGATATACATATCATCACGGATACCGATGATGTCAGCCATGAAGGAGATCATGTTAGCTGTTTCACGTACAGTTTCGCCATGAGCGATTTGAGATTTTCCTTCATCTAAGTCTTGTACTTCTAAACCTAATAAGTTACAAGCAGATGCGAAGGAGAAACGAGTACGAGTGGAGTTATCACGGAATAAGGAGATACCTAAACCACTGTCGAATACTTTTGTAGAGATATTGCGCTCACGCAATGCACGTAATGCATCAGCTACAGCCCAAACAGCTTGTAATTCGTCGTCTGTTTTTTCCCAAGTCAAGAAGAAGTCATTGTTGTACATGTTTTTTGTGTCTAACTTAGCTAATGCGTCTACACATTTTTTGAAATCTGCCATTTTTTGCACCTCATTAATAATTTATAGCTTTATAAAATGTAAACTATTATTTGCAATAGTTTGTAGGTAAGATTGCATATACTGCTGCACATGTTACAAGGTCTTGTTTCCATGTGATTTCGTTAGGTGCATGTGCTTGTGCTTCTGCGCCAGGACCGAAACCGATGCAAGGGATACCATTACGTCCCATGATGGATACGCCATTTGTAGAGAATGTCCATTTATCAGTTAATGGGCGAGCTTTACGTTCTGCCAATGTAACTTCTGCACCAATACGTTCTGTACCGTATAAGGAGATGTAAGATTCTTCCAATGCTTTTGTTACTTTATGATCTTTAGGAATTACCCATGTTGGGAAGTAACATTCGATAGGATAAGTTAAACCAGTCCAGGATGGACGAGCATATTCGTACATAGATACTTTTGCACCGTATTTTTGTACAGCTGGTAAATCTTCGATTTCTTTTAAGCAACTTTGCCATGTTTCACCTGCTGTCATACGACGGTCAAGAGATACTGCGCAAGAGTCTGCTACTGCACAACGGCTTGGGGATGTGTAGAAAATTTGGGAAGTTGTTACTGTGCCACGGCCCAAGAAACGAGCTTCTTCATAATGGTCAGGGTTGAATTTTGGATCCAACATTTTTTCTAAGCCACGAACACGAGTAGTTTCTGTAGAATTGTTTGCATTTAATGCACGAACATCTTGTAAAATGTCAGCCATTTTATAGATTGCATTGTCACCGCGATCTGGTGCAGAACCATGGCAAGATACGCCTTCTACATCGATACGGATTTCCATACGACCACGTTGACCGCGATAGATACCGCCATCAGTTGGTTCTGTGGATACTACGAATTCTGGACGAATGCCACGTTCTTTAATAATGTATTCCCAGCACAATCCGTCGCAATCTTCTTCTTGTACTGTACCAACTACTAATACACGGTATTTATCATTCAATAAACCTAAGTCTTTCATGATTTTTGCACCGTATACTGCGGATACGATACCGCCTAATTGGTCAGATACACCACGGCCACCAATTTCAGTGTCGCTTTCAAAACCTTCATATGGATCAAAGTTCCAGTTATCACGGTTACCAATACCTACTGTATCAATATGTCCGTCAAAAGCAATCAATGTTTTACCAGTTCCCATATATCCAAGAATGTTACCCATAGGATCCACTTCTACTTCATCGAATCCTAAGTCTTTCATTTCTTTTTCAATGCGGCGAACGTGTTGTTCTTCTTCCGCACTTTCACCAGGGAATGCGACGATTTCTCTTAAAAATTTTGTCATCGCTGGTCCATAAGCTTCTGCTGCTTTTTTTACTGCTTGTAAATCCATTACCATTTCCTCCTTAAACACACATATACGTATACGTTAAAGTTAAAATTAACTGTATATGACTTAAATAGTTAGATTAAAATTTTCCTTGCCACACAATTTCTTGATAACGTGTTGGGTCAGTGTCTCCTTCTGTGGAGAAGCAAAGTACTTTAGAATCTTTAGTAAGTCCTAATTCTTCTTTCAAATCTTTATATTCTTCCATAGTCATAGCGGCTGCTACTAAACCAAATGGAACAGCTCCAGATTCTCCAGAGATAATGCTTGCATCGCCTTTAATTGGTGCTGCAGACATTCTCATACCTAAGGATGCTACCCAATCTGGTGCAGATACAAATACATCCACATGGTTTTTCAAAATATCCCAAGAAATCGTATTTGGTTCACCACAAGCGAGTCCTGCCATGATTGTTTGTAAGTCGCCGCCTACGATACGTAAATCGCCATCGCCTGCTTTAGCACCTTTGTATAAGCAATCCGCTGCAGATGCTTCTACTACTACAATTTTAGGTTTCACAGGTGCATCTTTATAACGATTTACCACATAACCAGTAACAGCACCAGCTAAGGAACCAACCCCTGCTTGTACAATTACGTGTGTAGGTACATCTACGCCAGCTTTTTCTAATTGTTCAGTAGCTTCTAGAGCCATTGTGCCGTAGCCTTGCATGATCCATGTAGGAATTTCTTCATAACCATCCCAAGCTGTATCTTGGATAACAACACCATGATCTACTTTTTTGGATTCTGCAGTAGCTAAACGTACACAGTCATCATAGTTCATTTCTTCGATAGTTACTGTAGCACCTTCTGCTGCAATATTTTGTTTACGAGTTTCTGTGGAACCTTTTGGCATAAATACCACTGATTTTTGACCTAGTTTGTTTGCTGCCCAAGCAACACCACGACCATGGTTTCCATCAGTAGCTGTGAAGAATGTAGCTTGTCCAAATTCATCACGCAATTCTTTTGATGTCAAGATGTCATATGGCAAATCAGATACTTGTTTACCTGTTTCTTTAGCAATGAATTTCGCAATTGCATAAGAACCGCCTAACACTTTGAATGCATTTAAACCGAAACGATAGGATTCATCTTTAATGAATAAACGGCCTAATCCTAAGTGTTCTGCCATGCGTGGTAATTCAGTAAGTGGTGTTTCCTGATATTGTGGGAAACTCTTATGAAACTCGCGCACACCTTCACTTTCTTTTACATTCATTGCACAGGTGTTCAAATCCTCTGAAGCGGGCATAGTGTTCTTAACCCATTGAATTCGTTCCATGTAACTCTTCCTCCTCTTTTACTTGGTTCAAATCATTATATAAAGTAAATTTAGAAACGTTGAAATATTCCGATATTTTATCAGATGCCTTTGAAATCAAAAAAGCGCCCTGGCAATATAAATATCGTATTGCTTCCAAGCGCTCATTCTTATTCATTAAATGTGCTGGTCGCCCTACTACTTTTTCAGCTTGAGATAACATATCGCTCAACAAATCGCTAACAGATGTAACAATTCGTTCACCTTTTGTTTCCCACGCATGATTACTGGATGTAATAATCCGATCTAAAGAGTTTTGCAATGTAATAAAATCAGTAATATCATAATTGATACACAATAAATACTGTAATTTATCATTATCATCACGTATATACATCGTCGTCGATCGAAGAACTCTTCCATCTTTGGTTCGTGTGAGATAAGCTTGTTTACCCTGACACTGACCATCGTCATTTCGTATCGCATCTAGTACTGCATGCGAGGCGCCATCACCTACATCTCGGTTAGAAATATCTCCATGCTCAATATACACAATAGAACTCTCTAATGTCTCTATTTGCACGTCGTGAATCAACACTTCACATGAAGCTCCAAATTGTGTCGCAATACCATGCGCAATTACCTTTAATTGTTCTAATTTCATAATTGTCTCCTAACTATTTTTTAGGCTATCTAACAATTTATTAGGTATGCCCTTATTATAGCACTGTCATATCTATAATTCAATACTTTTTCTAAATATTTTTTAGGTTTTCTAATTTTTTGTTAGGTGATAATTTTCACTGCCTTCACATACAAAAAAAAGATAGAGGTAGGTTAAGTTTACACTTCAACCTACCTCTATAGTATATAAGAGTTCTTTATCTTAATAAGGAACTTCTGTTTTACGAGCTACACCCGTTTTAATTGCTGTTTCAGCAACTGCTTTTGCTACTGCTAATGGAACACGTTTGTCGAATGCATTCGCTACTACGTAGTCTTCTGCTAATTCTTCATCTGTTACAAGAGCTGCTAGCGCCTCAGCGGCTGCCAATTTCATTTCATCATTAATTTCACGTGCTTGTACATCGATGGCTCCACGGAAGATGCCAGGGAATACATTCACATTATTGATTTGGTTAGGCGCATCACTACGACCTGTACCCATAACACGTACGCCAGCTGCTTTCGCTTCTTCGTACATAACTTCTGGAACTGGGTTAGCCATAGCAAATACAATAGCATCATCCGCTAAGCTTTCCAAAATTTCTTTTGTGAAAGCACCTGCTGCAGATACACCTAACAATACGTCAGCGCCTTTTGCAATCTCTGCTAAGTTGCCAGTTTTTGTTTCTTGACCCAATGTTTTGATCAACTCAGCTTGTAAAGAATCAAGACGTTTGTAGTCTTTGTTCAATACACCGGAGCTTACCATTAATGTAATGTTACGAGCGCCTGCTAAGTATAATAGACGAGCAATATTGGCACCCGCTGCACCAGCACCGTTTACAACGATTTTAACTTTGGATAAATCTTTTTTCACAAAGCGAAGGGCTGCTTTTACACCTGCTAAGCAAGCGATAGCTGTACCATGTTGATCATCATGGAATACAGGGATTTCTAACTCTTTTTTCAAGCGATTTTCGATTTCGTAGCATTTAGGAGAAGAAATATCTTCTAAGTTAATGCCAGCAAAGTTTTTTTGCACTAATTTTACAGTGTTAATTAACACGTCTGGATCTTTTGTATCAATCACCAAAGGAATACAATCTACATTACCAAAGCGTTTGAATAATAGGGATTTACCTTCCATAACTGGAATCGCAGCAGCTGCTCCGATATCTCCCAAACCCAATACGCGAGTACCGTCAGATACAACGGCTACCATATTAGAACGACATGTTAAGTCGAAGGATTTGTCTTCATCTTCTTTGATATGAAGGCATGGTTCTGCTACACCTGGAGTGTATGCTACCGTTAAGTCATGAGCATCTTTTAATTCGTATTTTGTTCCAGTTTGCAAAAAACCTTTTAGTTCCAAGCGTTTTTCAATTGCCTCTTGTTTTACGTCCATGGGAAAACCTCCTAGATTTTCAATGATGGTAAGTTTCTACCGTAGAATATTTCCGCCATCTCTTGTTTGAGTTGTTGGTTAATTTGTTTGCGCTCTTTTAGCGTCAAATCTTCTTCGGTAATACCAAACAAATAATTATTAATGTCGTACTCTTTCAGCATCATTTTGGTATGGAAAATATTTTCTTGATACACATTCACATCGATCATATTGTAGAGATTACGTGTTTTAGAGTTAATGTAATTTTGAATGGAGTTCATGCGATGATCCATGAATAATTTTTTACCATGAATATCACGAGTGAATCCACGCACTCTATAATCTAAGCTGATGATATCAGAATCAAAACTATCGATAAGATAGTTTAATGCGTTGAGCGGAGAGATTTGACCACATGTGGACACGTCAATATCTGCACGGAATGTACTGACTCCATTGTCTGGATGACTTTCAGGATAGGTATGAACCGTCAAATGAGATTTATCGAGATGCATTACCACATCATCTTTATCTACTTTATCAACAGGTTCTTCCGAAATCAGGATGGTTACGCTTGCCCCTTGTGGATCATAGTCTTGCTTTGCCACATTCAACACATTGGCTCCGATAATATGTGAAACCTCTGTTAAAATATCAGTCAGGCGCTGTGCATTGTAAACTTCGTCAATGTATTCAATATATTGGCGTTTTTCTTCTTCTGTACGCGTATAACAAATATCATAAATATTAAAACTCAAGGTTTTCGTTAAATTGTTAAACCCATAGAGTTTCATTTTATTTGATTTTACAGATGTATCCATAACTTAATATCTGCCTTCCTTATAATACCTACCATTATTATATCGAATTAAATAAATATATTCAAGACTTTCGATATAAAATTTTCATTTTTTATTAATTACTTAATTATAGTGTGTCGCAATTGCTCCACCAATGCCCGTAGCGCCTTACCTCGATGGCTAATAGCTTGCTTATGTTCCATAGAAATATTGGCCATCGTCGTTTTTAATTTTGGAATGTAAAAGTATGGATCGTAACCGAATCCACCTTTTCCCATTGGGCTTAACTGAATAAGTCCTTCACAAGTGCCTGTAGCTCGAACACATTGTCCATCCGGTGTAGCCCATACAAGAGCACATTGATAACGTGCTGTTCTATCACTTGGAGTAACATCCACCAATTCCGCTACTAATCGTCGATTATTATCTTCATCACTGCGATGCAGTCCTGCATAGCGCGCAGAATATACACCTGGTGCACCGCCTAAGGCATCTACTTCTAAGCCAGAATCATCTGCCACGCAAGGTAAACCACAAGCCTCTGCATAGTATAAAGCCTTTAATTCTGCATTTTCCATAAAGGTAGTGCCAATTTCTTCTGGTTCGTCAATATCTACAACGTCATCTATCGTACGCACTTCAAAGCCTAATTCTTCAAAGGCTGCGGTAAACTCTCGAATTTTCCCTTTATTCCGTGTGGCTAATACCACTGCTTTCGGTGCATTTTCATGACCCACCATGTTACCAATTTCACCTAATGCTTCACGTTGTACCGCCATTAGTTGTTGTGTACCAGCTTCACCTAAATCTAATAGGCTATTCAACTCATCTCTTGTGAAAGTCCCATGTTCACCTGTTCCTTGCACTTCTACTAATTGGCCTTTACCGGTACAAACCACATTCATATCCACAATGGCTGCACTATCTTCTTCATAGCACAAGTCTAGCATAGGACCATCTTCACCGATTCCCATAGAAATAGCTGCTAAATAGTCCGTTACAGGAAACTTACCATATCCATCGTACATAGAATAGATAGCATCTACTAAAGCCACAAAAGCCCCTGTAATCGAGGCAGTACGAGTGCCACCATCAGCTTGTAGTACATCACAGTCTACCGTAATTGATACTTCGCCTAAAGCTTCTAAGTCTACAACAGCTCGCAAGGCACGACCAATCAAACGTTGGATTTCCACGGTGCGACCTGTCTGTTTACCTTTTGCTGCCTCTCTAGGTACACGAGTATGTGTAGCTCGTGGTAACAAGGAATATTCTGCTGTCACCCAGCCTGTGCCAGTTCCTTTCAAAAAGCGGGGAACGCGATCCTCAACGCTAGCCGTACAAAGGACTTTTGTATTGCCACATTCAATTAGTACAGATCCCTCTGCATAGGCAGTGTAATGCCTAGTAATTTTCACAGGGCGTATTTCTTTTAAACTACGACCATCAATTCGCATCGTCATTCCTCATTTCCCATTACAATCGGATTATACATACCTCTTATTATACACAATCTCATGGCGGATTGGCAATTTATGTTCGCCTTTGACTGAGGGCACTTTATCATGAGTAAGTAGGCTATGTTTTCCTCTCCTTCTCAGTCAGAATGCGGCATGCTTCCTCACAAACGGCACTTCGTAATGTTTGCTGCGGAGCATACCGCATTCTTCTCAACCTTTATCTTATATAGCAAAACTAGCCTACTTACTTATCTCTCCAGACCTCATACCTCCATTAGTCAAAGACAATCATCTACTTTGGATCCGTCTATACGATTGTGTATGATCATCGGTATGCGAGGGAGATCCTCAAGGAAACAGATTGTGCTTATCTCCGCAGAAATACGTATAAGACATAAAGTATAGTTGTACACAAAAATACGGCGCACCTCGCTACAAATATCATACAGTATTATTTGTAACTGGTGCTCCGTACGGTAATTTAAGTTCGATATATTGTTTTTATACTCGCAGCATGGAGTTTAGGAACGCTTGTGTTCTTGGGTTTTGTGGGTTCCCGAAGACCTGTTCTGGGGTTCCTTCTTCTTGTATTTTACCGTCTGCCATGAAGATGACTCTGTCTGCTACTTCACGAGCGAATGCCATTTCATGGGTGACGATGATCATGGTCATATCTTCTTCGGCTAGTTCCTTGATAGTCCGTAATACTTCACTGGTAAACTCTGGGTCCAAGGCTGATGTAGGTTCATCGAAGAGCATGATTTCTGGTTTCATCGCTAATGCTCTAGCAATAGCGACCCTTTGTTTTTGTCCCCCTGACAAGGTGCTAGGGTATACGTCTCGTTTATCCCAGAGACCTACTTTTTCTAGCAAGGACTGAGCCATAGGTAATATATCTGCCTCTTTCATTCCTTTCACCATGCGAGGTGCGACCATGATATTTTCTAGGACGGTCATATGTGGGAATAGGTTAAAGGATTGGAATACCATCCCCATTTTCAGCAAAATTTGTTGCTGTTCTTCTTTCCCAACATAAACCGCTGCGCCTGTGTTCGCCGGTGTGTCCACCAAGGTCGCCCCATCGACCCTGATTGTCCCTTTTTGTATGCTTTCTAGTTGTCCTAAGCAACGAAGAAAGGTGGATTTACCCGATCCAGAGGGACCGATGATGGACACCACTTCGCCACGTTCCATGGATAGTGACACGTCTTGTAAGACCGCCACCGAGCCAAAGCTCTTTTCAATATGTAACATGTCTATGAAAGCCATGGTCTCCTCCTAATCTTCGTAAATCGCCATGCGGCGTTCTAAATATTGATACAGTTTCGTCAACACAAATGTCATAGCCAAGTAGAATACACCAGCTACGATGAAAGCTGTAATGTCAAAATCACGTTGTACAATGCTGCGTGTAATGCGCAAGATATCATTCATAGCTAAGACATACACCAAGGATGTATCTTTCAGCAGTGTAATCGTTTCATTTGCCAATGGTGGCAATACACGTTTGATGACCTGCGGCAAAATGATTTTGTACATCGTCTGCACATAGGTAAAGCCTAATACCTTCGCTCCTTCATACTGCCCTTTTGGAATGGATTGAATGCCACTACGGAAAATTTCACATAAGTAGGCAATGTAATTCAACACGAAGGACAGTACCGCCGCCGTCATATCTGTGAGTTCAAAGCCATCAATCATAAATGGCAAACCGTAATAGATGAGCAAAATTTGTAACATTAACGGTGTGCCACGCATCACGTATACGTAAGCATCCACGATCGTCGTCACCACTCGGTTTGTACTCAATCGGAGCAACGCCAAGAGTAATCCTCCTGGCACTGACAAGATGATGACGATGAAGAACAAGGACAAGGTCACTTGGAATCCGCCAGCAATAGCCGGAACGATTTGTAACATATACTCCAATACGTCCATGTTTATTTATACTCCTCTTTCGTCAAGATAGATGTACTGCCAAACCATTTTTGCACCAATTTGTCAGCCGTACCATCATTCATCACTTCTTGTAACGCAGCGTCAACTTTTGCTTTCAACGCTGCATCTTCTTTGCGCATACCTACACCTACTTTTTCACTGGCGAAGGAACCTGTGGCTACAGTGAATACATTGTTACCTTTTTTATCGATTAAATAACGGCCTACCATTTCATCCACCACGACCGCATCGATGCGTCCTAATTCTAGATCCATGAAAGCATTCACATAATCGCCATATTCTTTGATTTCTTTAAAGTTTTTAGATTGTGGATCATTTTTTACCGCTTCTAAACCAGTAGAACCTGATTGAACGCCTACGCGTTTGCCATCAAGTTGGGATTTGTCAGCAATCCCAGAATCAGATTTTACGGCAATAATTTGGTCCCCACGAAGATATGGTTTAGAGAACAAGATGTTGCGCTCCCGTTCCTTCGTAATGGTTAAACCATTCCACAACACATCAATACGTTTAGATTTTAGTTCTGCTTCTTTACTATCCCAATCGATAGATTTAAATTCCACTTCAGAACCAATACGCTTTGCCACTTCTTTCGCAAGATCGATATCAAAACCTACGAGTTCACCTTTTTCATCTTTAAATCCCATAGGAGGGAAGTTATCATCTAAACCGATGACAATTTTCTTCGGCACCTCTGTGTTCGCCTGTTTTGTAGACGCCCCACAACCTGCCACTAACCCCACAATTACCAATGCACTAGCTGCTGCTAATACTGTTTTAGAACATGTTTGTAACCAATTCATAGTACTTTCTCCTCTCTACAGGTATGTAATCTCTATTTCATGATTACATTATACTTTAGTTAATTAAAGTTGTAAAGAGATAAATTACAAAAATTTTATCATGTATTATGAAAGTAATTTATACTGACAACGCCCTTCCAATAACTAACTATCAAAACAAAAAGCGATATAGTAAGTTATGTACTCACTATATCGCTGATTTGCTCTTTACCTATATGTTTTATATCAATGCATGCTCTTTCGCAATAGCCTTTACTTCTTCTACAGTAAAGTTAGTGACTTCTGCAATCATTTCTAAGGACAAATGCTTACGCAACATCTGAATGACAACCTCAGCTTTACCTTCTGCCCGACCTTCAGCCACGCCTTCTTTCCAATATGTATAATGATCCATTGATAGCATTGAATATTCCTCCCTCCAAGCCTCACAATGTTTTGCTTCATCTACGGCACTTTCAATATCTCTTAGTAACTCATCCGATGCAGCATGACCATCTACGTAATCCAAGAACCGTTGCAGCGGTTTTGAAATATCATTATAAAGAAACTATGTCAGAACAAAAAGTTAGAATCTATAGATTACACCTTAAGCTGATCTTTAAATTATATCTATATATGATAGGTTAGTAGAGGAACTCAAAGATAACATAGGATAGTCCAGAACAAAAGCATACCCAAAACCAAATGAGTTCATTACCTGTACCATCATCCCAAGTGGCTTCATCAGAAGTAGCCAATAGGATAGCAAAAAATGAGTATACAAACGATAGAATAGGCGCAACGATAAGTCCTTTTTCAACAATCATATAGATACCCATAAGTGCTACTGCAATAGCATGAGGAACTACCATGATTCTGAAACTAAAGGCATACATTAAGACTGCATAAGCAGCGTGAATTAGCAATATACCAAACATATAGATTTTCCCCCTTGTATGAAAATAGACCCTGCCGAATAACAAACAGATATTACTCTTTGATAAGAGGGTAACATGTTTTATAATCCTATTCAAGTATTTTTATATCGACTCAGTGCCTTTAAGACTTTCATTTTATCTTGATGGCTCAGAAACTGTAAGCTAATAGGCACGATATATATACCGCCCGTTTCTGTTTGCACATACAAGGTTTTCCAGTCCTCTCCGAATCCCATGATGCCTTGATAATGCACAAAGGTCAAATATAAGTCCGGTGCAAAAAAACGTTCAATTCGTTCTTTTACCAATATAGGCGTTCGTTTCAGAATGAGCCCTTCTGTAGCAATATAAATCTCCACATCGTCTTGTTGGTACATGCGCAATAATGCGTAGGCAGATACAACCATAAGAAGAAGCATCCACATATTGAAGCTATGACCCAGTTCTCGATATAGAAGCACTCCACGATACAGTCCCCAAGCAGCGATAGCTGCATACACTAGTTGAAACCCCCATATCATAACAGAGGAATTATGTAATTCTTCTTGAATCGTTCCACAGGGAAACATGTTCTCTAATTCTTCACGTTTCATAGTTCCTCTCCCAAATAGCACTCCAACCTCTATGTATTTCCACTCAACACCTTTATAGACAGCATCTACTTGTCTGCTTCATACATATCCCACTATACTTCCTCACAACGTCTTAGTATAGATGATTAAAAAGATGTAATGAAATGCCCCAAAAGCATCTCATTACATCTTACTATTACTTACGTCGTAGGCCCATAGCTTCTTCTACACGAGCCAATGTTACATTCGCCACAGCGGCTGCTTTTTCAGCACCTTCTGTCAAAATCGTATCTAGCTCTGGACTGTCGATTAATTCTGCATACCGTTCATGGATCGGTGTCATCGCTCCTACTAATAGATCTGCAATATCACCTTTGAAAGTTCCATAGTTTTTACCAGCATACATAGCTTCAATAGCCTCAAAGGAATCTCCTGTTAAAGCATTGTAAATGCCCATCAAGTTGGAGATACCTGGCTGTTTTTCTTTATCGTAGCGCACGACCCCTTCAGAGTCAGTAGCTGCCTTTTTAATCTTCTTCACCACTACATCTGGTGTATCCAACAAGCGAATAGTCGCCCAATTATTATCATCGGACTTACTCATTTTTTTCGTTGGATCTTGTAAGGACATGACACGAGCACCACCTACGGTAGTTTTAATTTCTGGCATAGCAAATACTTCACCATATTTGAAATTGAAACGTTGCGCCAAGTCACGAGTAAGCTCGATATGTTGACGTTGGTCATCCCCTACAGGCACATAGTTGGTTTGGTATAACAAAATATCTGCTGCCATCAATGGTGGATATGTCAACAAACCAGCTGGGATGGTTTCCCCTTGTTTCGCCGATTTATCTTTGTATTGCGTCATACGCTCTAATTCACCGATGGAGCTTAAGGTTGTTAAAATCCAACCCAACTGCGCATGAGCAGGTACTTCGGATTGCACAAACAAAGTCACTTTATTAGGGTCCAAACCTACTGCTAAATATAAGGCAGCAAGGCTTCGAGTGTTGTGGATTAAATCCTTTGGATCTTGTGGTACTGTGATGGCATGTTGGTTCACGATACAGTAAAAACAATCATGGTCATCTTGGAATGTTAAGAAGTTGCGAAGAGCTCCAAGGTAATTGCCAATGGTTAACTCACCGCTAGGTTGTATTCCGGAAAATATAACAGACATAGTATCTCCTATTCTACGGTTACAGATTTTGCCAAGTTTCTTGGTTTATCTACATCAGCACCGCGAGTGATAGCTGCATAATAGGACAACAATTGCAATGGTACAACGGCTAAGATAGGCACTGTGAAAGCGTCAGTTTTTGGCACGAAGATAGTATGGTCAACATACTTCGCCAACTCTTCGTCACCTTTCATACCCACGCCGATGACAATGGCATCACGAGCTTTTACTTCTTTGATGTTGCTCATCATTTTTTCACGCACAGATTCTTGTGTTGCCAAGGCGATCACAGGAATACCTTCTTCAATCAATGCCAAAGTACCATGTTTCAACTCACCACCTGCATAGGCTTCTGCATGGATGTAAGAAATTTCTTTCAATTTCAAAGACCCTTCCATAGCTACGGCATAGTCGATTAAACGTCCTAAGAAGAATGCATCCTCTTTGTAACCATAATGGTTGGCAAAGGCTTTAATTTCGTCTACGTTTTCAAAGATTTCATGAGTTAATGTAGGCAATTCTTGTAAATTTGTCAAAATTTCGTGTTTTACTGCTTCATCGATGCGACCATTTAATTGACCTAAGTACACTGCTAATAACAATAAAGCTACTAATTGTGTAGTGTACGCTTTTGTGGATGCTACAGCGATTTCAGGACCTGCCCAAGTGTAGATTACTTGATCCGCTTCACGGGATACAGCGGAACCCACTACGTTGGTGATACCTAAAGATTTAGCACCTAAGCGTTTTGCTTCTTTCAAGGCAGACAATGTATCGCTGGTTTCACCAGATTGGCTGATGACGATGCATAAGGTATCTTCATCCGTTAATGGTGTACGGTAACGGTATTCAGAAGCGATATCTACTTCTACTGGAATACGAGCTAATTGCTCAATGTAGTATTTCGCTACTAACCCTGCATGGTACGCCGTACCACACGCTGTAATCAAGATGCGCTTGATGCCTTTCACTGTATCTGGTGTCCAGTTTAATTCATCATACACTACTTCTGTAGCATCTTTATTAATACGACCGCTCAACGTATCACGAATCGCTTTTGGTTGTTCGTAAATTTCTTTTAACATGAAGTGCTCATAGCCACCTTTTTCAGCCGCTTCTGCATTCCATGTGACATGGTAAATGTCTTTTTGCACTGGTTGACCAGCTCGGTCAGTGATTGTCACGCTATCTGGTGTCACAATAACAACTTCATTGTCGTTGATGATATATGTTTCACGAGTGCGTTGAATAATAGCTGGGATATCGGAAGCGATGAAGTTTTCCCCTTTTCCTAAGCCCACTACCAATGGATTATCTTTTTTTGTAGCAATGATTTTATTTGGTTCATCGGCACAGATCATCACCAAAGAGTACGAGCCTTCGATGCGTTCTAACATGCGACGAACTGTACTTTCAAAATTGCCATCGTACATATCGCTCAATAAGTGAGCTACTACTTCTGTATCTGTTTCAGATGTAAATTCAACACCTTTTGCCAACAATTCTTCTTTCAACGGCATGTAGTTTTCAATGATGCCATTGTGCACTACGGCAAATTTGCCATCTGTACTTGTATGTGGGTGCGCATTCATATCGCTTGGACGACCATGAGTTGCCCAACGAGTATGACCGATACCAATATGACCTTGGTTAGGATCTGCTTTCACCACAGCTTCCAAATTCGCCAAGCGTCCCATTTTCTTTTGTACTTTAATTACATTATTTTCGCCTACTACGGCAATCCCTGCAGAATCATATCCACGGTATTCTAATTTCTCCAAACCTTCCAGCATAAAATCTGCTGCATTTTCAAATCCAATATATCCTACGATACCACACATGGTATATTCCTCCTTGATTAATTCATTCTTGTTGCTTCTGAAAGTAGCCTTTGTGCACCTAGTTACCTTGGTGTTTTGCTCTACCTTTACGACTGAAGCTAGCCGAGAGGCATCCGCTGAATTTCGATACTCCTCTACCTCGTCCGCTGTGAAAGCTGTCTCTTTCCAGCGCTTGCGCTATTCGCCTTTACGAATTTGGTACCTCCTTTGTCATTGTTTCGACAGTTCTTTTGACTATGCCTAAGTCTTTAAAAATAGTCATAATCAGTAGTATTATACTTCATATGAGCAACAACTGTAAAGAAATAAACACATATGCCCCCAAAACATTGAAGGACACATGTTCGTATCACAGCACAATGATACTAGCATATCCTCCTAAATAGGGGAAAAGTAATATAGAGGAACGCTGACCTAAGTGTATCAACATTCCTCTATTATGCTATCATGCTATTTACGCCTCTTCTGCAATCATCCCATCACGACACAACAGTCGATGATTCCCTACCGCAGCAGCCTCTTCTTCACTGTGCGTGACCCATAAGCAGGGGATAGCCCATTCAGAAATAATAGCTACTAAATCTTGTTGCAACTGAGCACGTAAGTTCACATCTAACGCCGTAAGCGGTTCGTCTAGGATAAGTAATACTGGTTTTGAGTACAGTGCTCGTCCTAATGCCACCCGTTGTTGCTCCCCACCAGACAAGCCTTTGGCTTTCTTCTTAAGATGTGGTGTCAATCGCAAACGCTCCACAATATGATCGAACAACTCTGGAGAACCTTGCTTACTATATCGGATATTCTCCTCCACGGTCATATGAGGAAACACAATATTGCCTTGCGGCATATAGCCAATGTGTCGTTCTTGGGTAGGTGTTACTACCTTCTTTCCCTCAAACCATACCACATCATTGGCTGTAATCCTACCTTCTTTAGGCGTTAATAATCCACATAAAGCTTTCAAAAATGTAGATTTTCCACTGCCAGAAGGGCCCATCAATGTAGTAATACCTTCTTGTAATGTACCTTGGGCTTTCACAACAAAAGTACCTCGTTCTATGACGATATCAAAGGAAATCATAGTACCTCCTTACCGATTTGAGAAGAGGGATCCTTTTGTTAGACCTTGAATGGCCCACACAAGCCCCAATGTTAAAATACAAATATAAATCACAAGTTCAAAGGCCCCACTATAATCGCCAAATTCTACGAGAGAATAAATGGCTAAGGGCATCGTCCTTGTAATACCTGGAATATTTCCAGCAATCAAAATAGTGGCACCAAATTCTCCTAATCCACGGGCAAAGGAAAGGATGGATCCACTGAGAATTCCTTTCCACGCTAACGGCAAGGAGATAGTCCAAAACACACGAAACTCCGAGGCTCCTAATGTACGGGCTACATCTTCCATATCGCTATCGATAGCGGCTAGCGCTGTTCGAACAGATTGATAAAACAGAGGAAAACTCACCACGGCGGATGCAATAATTGCCCCTAACTTAGAGAAGACCACGCGAATTCCATGCGCCTCTAACCAAGCTCCAAAGGCATTGCCTGGAGAAAATATGATGAGCAACACAAAGCCTAATACCACTGGTGGTAATACCAAGGGCAATGTAAAGAAAGAATCAATTAAAGATTTTCCTGGAAAGGCATAATGTTTCATCACATAGTTCAAACTAAGTCCAAAAATGACATTAATCAAAAGTGCCAGAAAGGCAACTTCGATGGATAGTTGTAAGGCTATCATTTTTGAGCTGGCTCAGCGAAGCCCCATTTGGCTAATACTTCGTTAGCTTCTTTACTTGTTAGGAACGCATAAAAATCTTCAGTTAATTTATTTTGGTTCTTTTTCACCACACCGATAGGGTACTCGATAGGTGCATGTAATTTAGCATCCACTGTAGCAGAAATATCTACTTTATCTTTCAATGCTAAGGCATCAGTTTTATATACGAATCCTACATCAGCTGCGCCTTCCGCAATGTACGCACCTACTGCTTTTACATCTTTCGCAAATACAATATTAGGTTCTACTGCATCCCACAAATTAGCTTTGGTTAAGGATTCTTTCGCATATTTACCAGCTGGCACTGTTTCTACTGTGCCGATAGCTACGCGTTTTGCATTCGTAATATTATCTAATGTCACAGCTTCTTTACCTTTTGGTACAATCATCACCAATGTATTCGCTACGAATGGACGAATGTTATCCATTAATCCTTTTTCATTCAATTGATCCATATTCTTTTTGTTCGCAGAAATAAAGATACTGGATGGCGCGCCTTCTTCAATTTGTTGACGCAAAGTGCCAGAACCTGCATAGACAATATTCACTTGTTCAGGTTTTAAGTTATGTTTTTTCACATAGTCTGCTTTTAATTCTTCCAATGCCCCCTGCATACTAGCTGCTGCAGATACAGTGATTGTTTCATTTGTAGATGGTGCTGTAGACGATGTAGTGCCTTGTCCACCACAGCCAGCTAATGCTAACATACCTGCCATAACTAACCCCATTAACCAATTACGCTTCATAATGATATCCTCCCTAATTTAAATATATACACTTAGAAGCTTACTACATATTCTCATTATACTAGAAAAATGATATTAAGCAAAATGATTTTAATTACATGTGGTACAATAGAGATGACAACTATACAACCTAAGGAGGTTATCCATTATGGATTTATTTTTTCACATCATTCTCACTAGCATCGTCCCCATTTTATTACTTACCCTCATGGGGGTCTTACTAGATCGATGGTTTCACCTCGATTTACGAACTTTGAGTAAGTTGAACTTTTATTTATTTCTGCCCGCCTATATTTTGAAATCCTTTTATGTCACTGATTTAACCCATGAAAGTTTTGAAATTTTTGGCTGTGCCCTCATCATTTTATTTGCTAACTCAGCATTAGCAGGCATCGTCGCTAAGTGGCAAGGTTATAATTTAGGAAAAACAGAAATCGTCCGCAATGCAGTGATGTTTTCCAACATTGGTAACTTAGGAGTAGCCCTAGGAACTTTCGTCTTTGCCAACGAACCATACATCATCGATGGTGGTACCCCCTATTTACATGATGGAGTCATCGCCATTATCGCTACCTTTATTATCCAAACTGTATTCTGTAATTCCTTGGGATTCTATCAAGCTGGCAAAGGAAAGTTAACCACTGCAGAATCTTTACGTACTATCTTACATATTCCTATCATTTATTGCGTACCTATATCTATCATAGCTCATTACTACATTCCTATCGATTTCACCCAAACCATTATATGGGGGCCTTTAGATATTTTTGGGCGCTGCTTTGTTGGTGCCGCTATGCTGACTCTAGGAGTACAGTTGAATCGAACACCTTGGAACTTTATCAAAAAAGATGTAATGATTACATCTTTCTTGCGGTTAATCGCAGGTCCTGTATTAGCATTAATTGTAGTACTTCCTATTACCATGTACTACACACCACTAAGTGCTATTGCAGCGCAAAGCATTATCATCGCTTACGCAGTCCCATCTGCAGTAAACACTGCCCTCATGGCAGTGGAGATGAACAACAATCCAGAACTAGCTACGCAAATCGTACTAGCTACTACAGTTCTTTCTTCTTTCACCATGCCACTGGCAATTTTATTGGCCTACTATGTATTTCCCTTATAACTAATACTATGATACGTCAATTCGCTTATACAGGCACACTACATAAATTCTGTATAAATAACGTATAAATACTATTTAGATAGACAACCTAGCATTCTAGATACGTACTCATACACAAGAACTACTACGATATATTCCATCCTTACATAAAAACATACAATAATAAAACCCTATTCAACACTACATCAGTACAATGTTGAATAGGGTTTTTCCATGCAAAAAGGGCTGCTTTCGCAACCCTTCTACATGTTCTACACTTATTGATGTCCCACGTGTTCTAATCCTTGACGAATAAGAACAATTACATGGTCATCATTTAAGCGATACCAAGCTGTTTTTCCTTCTTTTCTAAATGTTACAAGTCTTGCTTGACGCAACACACGTAACTGATGAGATATAGCTGACTGGCCCATATCCATAGAATCTGCAATTTCAGTTACACACATTTCTTTCTGAAGCAGATGTCTAACAATACGCAACCGCGTTGGATCCCCTAGGACCTTGAATAGTTCAGCTAACAATTGTGTTTCCAACTCTTGTTGATTTGTTTCCATCTTAACCTCGCTATCATATAGTAGTCCGTCCTCTAATTAGAGTTCGGTATTACTATTATATCATCTTTTTCTTGTTCTGTATCACCAATTTTTTCCAAAAGAACTCGTGAATCTTTTTCTTGATCCACTACGCTCTCTGGCGTAGCTAATTCCAATGGTACCCCCTTGGCATAAACACCAGTGACGACTCCATAGCCATCACGTAATTTCAAGGTGCCAATTAAAGTACCACGATAATTGGTATAAAACTTACTATCTACCTTGCTAAGGTCTACTTTCACACGATTGAAAGGAATTGAAAACTCCACTACACCATGATCAAATCGTTTCACATTAGCCCGAATGTATTCTTGATCTTTTGGAGTTTCATCAGTGGCGGATACCACTTGCAATACACCAGACTGTTTAGGTGTTACAACAATATATACTTCATGTCCTACTTCTGGAGTTTGCTTCCCTTCCCAATTCGCATAAGACCCTAAAAACTCTATCTCTAAGTAATCTGACGGAACCCATCCAATATGTCGACTTACTTTCACAGGCCATTGGTATTCCGCACCACCTTGTAGCAAGGTCGTATATCGTTGTTGAATATAGAATTGACTTAGCAAGGCAACGATAGCAGCCAGAGCAAAGACAATCCATTTTTGATATCTCATCGTTCTTCCTCCTTCACTACACCCTCAGAGTCTACTACTTTCACGTCCTTTGATATAACTTGCTCTCCTAACGTGAATTCCTCCACTGTTGGATCTGTTGACTGACGACGAGCTTGTCGAACACGCTGATTTACCTTAACCCTTTGTAGTCGTTTACGCCATAAATATAAGGCATTGATACCTAATACAATGCCCCCTAACACTAAGAACGATACACCTCGCTCCACAAAAGTAAAGCTAGGATCAAAGAATCGAGCACCAAACATAGCAATTAGCGTCAAAATACTACTATTCAATAAGCTCACCTTTTTCACCAAGGTGCCACGAATAAAAGTCCCTAAAGCTGCTACTAAAATATATGCATTAAATAGGATGGACGTCAAAATAGGTGTCGCCCCAGAGACAGTGACCACATAGCATCCAAAGATTACAAAAGGAATCAATCCGATAGTGCTTTCAATACGCTTAGCTAATACTAAACGACGCAATACAAGAACTGCTATGCCTAAGCTCAATACCATGCAAAACCATAGCCACCATGCCATGGTGCTTTCACCAATGCGCATCCATGTACTAATGTAAGTACCTTCCACAATGGTGTACAACAGAGCAATGGCACCTACGCCTTTACAAGGAAGTGCTAAGAGGGCAATTTTCTTTTCTAATGTGCCTAAGCCGTAGGTAACGGCGCCCAATACACTAATAAAAAATAAATTCATTTGTGGCTCATAGGTGGATAAGATGAAGAATACTTCACCAAAAATGGCACCAATAAAGGCCCAAGATACAGATACTAACAAGGAATCTTTCGACCCTTGATACTTACCAAATCTACGGATATAGTATGGTACTGCTACTAATAAAAGTCCTCCCACTGCTACAGGCCCTACCCAAGTATTTAGAGGATGACTAGAAAAACTCCACCCCAATACACCAATAAGATATAAAATCATACCTAGAGCCGAGTCCAAGACATAAATAATCGGCAAGGCACAGCAAAGAATGATAAGCACATATAGCCCCATATGCTCGCCTGTATAGAAAGTATCTGCTACCAACAAAGTAGTGGCTGTCAACAGTCCCATATAAATAACAGTAATGCTTTCTGCTATCATGCTAGCTGGCTTTGCTTTCCATACACCACCACCGACCACAGCAATAGCTAATAACAAGATTGCCAAGGACCAATCAAATCGTCCATTAGGTGAAAAACCATACCAGTATCCCGCAAAAAGCAAAATAATTCCCAACAAAATAAGTATAGCTCCAGCTAAAACTGTAATTAATCGTGTCCAAGATGGGCCCTCTTTAGGGATAAAACCGTACTTTGCTTGTAGCTGATGGCTCTGTTCTTCTGAAATAATTCCCTCTTCTTTCCATTGGTCAAGCTCTTTGTGCAACCAATGTATATGTTTTACATTCATATGCCTCTCCATAAAAAAAGGCTTTGCTCAGAGAACAAAGCCTTATATCCTATTATTTAACAATCAATACTGGACATGTGGAATGACTAGTTACATAACTACTTACACTACCCATAAATAAGGCTCTATAATAAATGTTGGGGCTACTCATATAAGAGTAGTCGCCAACATTTTTTGTTGCAATAAAATAGACATATACAGACTCATACCGTATCATAAAAGTAACCACACAATTAAGAAAGGATGAGTCATATATGTCTACAGTTAATTATACAGAAATTATCTTTAAAATTAAAGAGGAATATATCAAACATACAAGAGTAAATGAGGACGGTTCTGTTCACTTTACTCTTGAGATGCCAGTAGCTGAACAAGTGTGTCCTCATTGTGGAGAGAGCACTAGAAAGTCTAAAGGTAAACGATCTAGGGAGGTTAAATTTGGTGTTATACAACATCATCCTGTGACTGCTACATATTTACAAAGACGCTACACATGCCAGGAGTGTCATCATACTTTCATAGAAAAGAATCCTTTTGTTAGCCGTTATTTGCAAATTAGTAAAAGTAATATGGAATATCTATTTAGGCAATTTAGTGAAAAAGGATCTTTTACCGAGATGGCTAAGCGCAGTGACATTTCTGTATCTACAGTCATTCGATATTGTTCTAAGTTAGCTATTCCTAGGCCAAAGAATCTACCTACTGTATTAGGTATCGATGAGTATAAAGGTAATGCTGGAGGTCAAGTATACCAAGTTATCATTACGGATATAAGGAATCATTCCATCGTGGATATTTTACCTAAACGAGATACTAATGCACTAATTCAGTATTTTTCTAGCTTTTCTAGAAAAGCTAGAAAACAAGTTACATATATTATTATGGACATGTCTCCGTTATTTAAGTTAGTGATGCAAACTATGTTTCCTCATGCACATATTGTAGCTGATCGCTATCATGTATGTCGCTTAGTGGATTGGGCTGTAGAACGAGTACGCAAGAGAGAGCAAAAGATATTAGTAGCACATTCTAAAATGCTCAAACATAACCGAAGAATACTTATGAAAAATCCTGACAGATTAACTGAAAGCGAACAGATAAAACTACAGGAAATATTACGTATCTCTGATGATTTACGGATTGCTTATGGACTTAGATTAGCCTTTAGAAAGATATTTAAAACCTTTAGCATTCATAACATCGAAAGACATTTACAGTTATGGCTGAACATAGTAGAAAGAAGCCATTTAGTAGAATTTAACAATTTTAAACTATCTTTTACTAATTGGTTCCCTCAAATTGTCAATGCCTTTGTATTACCATATTCCAATGGATTTACTGAAGGTTGTAATAACAAAATTAAAGTATTAAAGAGAATAAGTTATGGGTTACGCCATTTTGAACGCTTTAGAGTTCGTATACTTATGTTAAGCAAAAAGAATAGCACTAGCTATTTCCATAGCTAGCGCTAAAAGCTTTTACATGAGTAGCCCCCACATTTGACAAAGAGCCATAAATAAACCTTTTAAAGGTCCCAATCCACGGCTCCCCATAACAATTAAGTCTGCATCATATTTTTTAGCTACCGCTAATACAGCAGGTCCAGGAGACCCTACTTCAAAGACGCATTTAACTTTCATATCAGCTGGTACCTCTTCTGCTACTTCGCTCAAGATTTTTTTACCTGTTTCTTCCATATCTTCAGCAATTTGTTCAGATACATAACCACCACTGATTGGAGTTTGGTCAAAATTAGAAATTGCGGATACAATGTTTGCTACGTGCACTAAAATCAATTCCGCATCATTACGTTTAACAATTGCCAATGCATGTTCTAACGCTCTTTTACCATTTTCCGATCCATCTGCAGGAACAATTATTTTTTTATATTCCACCATAGTAAGACCTCCTCCATATTGTCACTGTGCTACTATGTAACTTGCCTATATCACTATAATTCGACATAGACTTGAAAATTCCTTTTCTTTACTCTTATTGTCTCACAAAATCTGAATCTTCGCAAATGAAACTTGCGTCACGATAATATCTTTATGGTGTTCTTTGGACATGCCACTTTTACATTATGTTCCTCAAAGTTATAAGGAGTACCTCATAAAAGCGTATATTCTTATTTTAGTCGAATTAATGACAATAAAATAGCTCCAATAATTGGGGAGATGGACAATGCCATTAAGGCTGTTTGGTAATTGCCAGTAGCTGTTAATACTGTGGACAAAATGATAGGTGCTGTGAGTGCGCCAATTTGGTTAAATAGATTTACGAACCCTGCTGTGGTACCTCTTAGTTCTGGTGGTGCTGCTTGGATAATGATAGCATTGGTTAATGGGCTATACATAAATGCTCCCATACCTAATAGAGGGGCTGTAATGTATAACATATCTGGATTGGTTGTGTTCGCAAAGATTAGCAAAGCTGGAGAGAACAAAAACATAACGATGGCCGCTAAATAGTTTCGTGGTAAAGAAATTCTATCTGAAATGAATCCGATAGTCGGTTTGGCAATCACTGCTGCAATACCGTAAATACTCATAATAGCGCCTGCAAAGATAGGTGTCACATGCAATTGTTTCACTAAATACAAGTTAGCCCAAGTGGTAACACCCCAAGTAGTGCCTGTTGCGAAAAATCCCATCACTGCTAACAATAAAATGTTGCGGTTTGTTCCTACAAAACGTAAGCTTTGTGCTAATGACATGCACCGTGGTTCTGTTCCTTGTACTTCTACTGTATGGTTCTTTCTGAAAGCTTGTACTTCTTTCACCGTAAACAAAGCTAAAAAGAATACTAGTAATGGCAATAAAGCGGTAATTAAAAATGCCATTTGCCATCCGTAATGGACAGCCACAAATGGTGCATATCCGTTAACCACGGTAATCCCAAATGATGTACAACTCATGAAAATACCTACAGCGGTACCACGTTGTTCTGCACTGAAATGCTCTCCAATAGCTTTCAAACAAGCAGATTGTACAGGGCCTGATACAATACCTAATAAGAAGCGCAACACTAAGCCATATTCATAACTTTGCACAGTACTCATAAGCCCCGTTACAATAGCCATAGCCACTAAACTACCTAAGATAGATTTACGATAGCCAAATCGATCCGCTAACAGACCTCCTGGTAATACAGTCAATGCATAACCAAAATAAAAAGCCGTCAAATACGACGTTCCTTGTTGCGCTGTAAAATGTAAGGCCTCATTTACAATTGGCATCAACGATGACCATGATAAGCGCATCACAAAACTTAACAAAAAAGTTAACCACAAAGTCAGCAGTATACCTGTTTGTGTAAGAGTAAACCCTTTTTTCATGTAATACCTCCTATGGAATACCACAAACCTATTTATACAGATCTAATCTGCATAAAATTATAACATATGCACCTTAAATTCACATCTTTATTCTTTAATTATACTTTGACTGATTCTATGGTGTAAAGCTAGCATGACAGCATACTACAATAATTTATGCGTATCTCATAACACCTATTCTTCAGAATATTTGAAAAAACTCTTCTAAAATAAGCACTACAAATATACATCATATTCTGATTGACAAAAGGTCTAGTTCAATGATAGACTATATCTAGTTTTTATATTTGGAGAGGTGTCCGAGTGGTTTAAGGAGCTGGTCTTGAAAACCAGTGACTCCGCAAGGGGCCGTGGGTTCGAATCCCACCCTCTCCGCCACAATAAGCTGTTATCAACATGATAACAGCTTTTTTATTTCCCCGTAGAATCGCAGTTCTGCGTAGTAGCCCTGTGGCGCTCCTTACTATCTACATTACATAAACTCAAGAAGAGCACGGTGTGCTGTAAACAAACTATGATAATGTCACGTTCATTTATATCATAATTACATATGCCCTAAAAGAGCACGGCATGTTCCTGAAGAAACATTATGAAATACCGTTTCTGAAAGAATGTGCCGTGCTCTTTCCCCCGTAGAATCGCAGTTATGCGTAGTAGCCTCGTGGCGACCCTTACTATCTACATGACACAAACACAAGAAGAGCACGGTGTGCTCCGAACAAACATTATGAAATACCGTTTGTGAGGAGTATACCGTGCTCTTCCTTTTTATCATATTCAATTAATAACGCCACAGGCTACATAGGGGAGCAAGATTAGTCTTTGAGTTCCGCATTTCCAAGTCCTGTTTTACGGAAAATCGCAAAGATAACGCTCAATAAGATGGCTGTTACTGTTGCCAATCCCATACCTTGCAGTACCACTGGGCCGATTGCTAATTTAGCACCGCTCAAGCCGATAACTAGTACTACAGAGGTTAAAATTAGATTAGAAGATTTTGTATAATCCACTTTACGTTCTACCAACATACGTAAACCAGAGGCAGCGATGATACCGAATAATAAAATACTTACACCACCCATTACTGGAACTGGGATAGCATGGATTAAAGCTGCAACTTTACCAACGAAGGAGAACAAGATAGCAAGTACTGCGGCGCCAGCGATAACAAAGGTACTGAATACACGTGTAATCGCCATAACACCGATATTTTCTCCGTATGTTGTATTCGGTGTAGCACCAAATAAACCGGATAACACATTAGATAAACCATCTGCAAATAAAGAACGGCTCAATCCTGGATCTTTCATTAAATCACGACCAATGATATTACTTGTTACTACAATATGACCCACATGTTCTGCAAATACTACGAATAAAGCTGGCATAATCATTAAGATAGCATTGATATTAAATTCTGGCTCATAGAATTGAGGGAATGCAAACCAAGGAGCATTGGCTACGCTTGCGAAATCTACTACTCCCATGATTGCAGCAGCTACATAGCCAGATACCACACCAATTAATACTGGAATCACTGCAAAGAATCCACGGAATAATACGGTACCCAAGATTGTCACAGATAAGGAAAATAAGGATAAAAATAACGCTTGCTCATGAGTCATGCCAAAGCTTTGCCATTGATCTCCAATGATACCTGCCATACCCATAGCTACAGGGGCAACTTCTAAACCGATAACCGCAACAATCGCGCCCATTGCGGCAGGAGGGAATAATACATCAATCCATTTAATACCAATATATTTAACTAACAAAGCCAATAGCATAAAAGACACACCAAAGGCAATAAAACCACCTTGTGCTGCTCCATAGGTCATGCCAGAGGCTACCACAGCACCTACTGGTCCAATGAAAGCAAAGCTAGAACCTAAATAGGAAGGAATCTTTCCTTGACAAATTAATACGTATAAAATAGTTCCAATACCGTTCATGAACAGGGACGTCGCTGGGTCAACTTTCAATAAGAATGGTACTAATACAGTAGCCCCAAACATAGCAAATAAATGCTGAAAACTAAGTGGCAATAACTTAGCGAAAGACGGGCGTTCGTGAACATCAATAAAATCTTTCATGGTGCATCTCTTTCTGTGTGAATCACACTTAAAACATTAAGACTTAGGTTGAAAACGATGGCGCGTTTCTTCGCCAATGGACGGCAAATGACGTGTCGTTCCTATTTGTTTGCGTGCATATTCATTACGGCGCGCAATATTTAATAATATTCCTATGACAGCAAAATTTGTCACCAATGAGGATCCCCCATAACTGATAAATGGTAAAGGTACCCCCGTTACTGGTAGCATTCCCACCACCATAGCAATATTAAAAAATGCTTGAATTGTAATAAAAAATGTAAGACCTACCGCTAATACTTGACCTAATAAATCTCTAGATTGACGAGCAATGGAAAGTCCATATTTTGTAAACCAAAGAAATAAAAAGATAACCAAGCACACACCTAATAAGCCAAATTCTTGTGAGAAAATAGAAAAAGCAAAGTCTGTATGAGCCTCTGGCAAATAATTATATTTGGAAATTCCCTTTGTAAAGCCTTCGCCCCAAAATCCACCAATCGACACACTCAGTATACTCTGTGTCACTTGATATCCATTAGCCGTAGTATCTGACCATGGATCATAATAGGCACGAACCCGATCCAGTCGATAGGACACAAAAGCAATTAAGGGATACGCAATAGCTAGTACAACGCCAAATGCTATACCTAAATATTTCCTATGCCCTCTGTAATAACCTACGCAAAAGGTCATGATCACGGGAAAACTGAAAATTAATACAGCTGTGCCCATATCTGGTTGAAACATAGTAATGAAAGCATACACAAAAGGAACTGTAAATACAGCTGGCACTAATAAGTTAGGGTGAAATATCCCCGGTGTACCTCGCAGGGCCTTCCACAGGGCATTCAGTTTTCCTATGACACGATTCCACCAACTCCAAAGTCCATGTAACCGTGTATTCCCACCCCAGTCATAATATTCATACAAGTACATTCTCCCATGCTTTTTCACATGTCTATCAATACTATAGGCCGCCCAAATAATAGCTGCTAATTTAGCAAATTCAGATGGCTGTAATGTCATTCCATAAGGCAATCCAATCCAACGTCGCGCCCCATTAGCACCATGCCCTAAGAAGGGTAAAAATACAATGAGCAACAAAAAGAGTAAAAACAAAAACATCTTTAGTTGTACCTTTGAGTCTGCCCATTTACGGTAATCAAACAAATAGAATCTCCAGGCTACAAGAATACCAGCCCCTAAAAAGACTAGTTGTTTACCTAATAAGAACCAAAATGGTTTCCAATTATCTCCCCCTTGTAGGGTCGTAGTATAGGTAGCACTGTAACCATTAAAAAATCCTATTAAAATAATCCCAAAAAGAGGTACTAATATACCTTGTCCATCATGCTTGATGATACTACGATAAAAAGATCGAATATTTTGCCATACACTAGATGATGGCTTAGATGAAGTATGACTATTTTCCTGCATCTGTCGTATCACTTCCTTTAGCTGGCTTAATAGCCTCTAAGCGGAAAATTGGCTGCCCTTTGGCACTAAATTTTTCTTCATATTCTGTGCGCACATTAGGCATATCCGTACTATGTAAGTCATAACTTACATTTTTTAATGTCCAACCAGAGTTTGTAAACTCCTCCAAAGAGAACATAAACAAGCCTTCATTATCTGTTTTAAAGTGGATTTCTCCATTTTCCTTCAATAATCGTGCATATCGATCTAAGAAGGTGTGATAGGTCAATCTACGTTTCGCATGCTTAGCTTTTGGCCATGGGTCGCAGAAGTTAATATAGAACCGGTCTACCTCTCCTGGTGCTACTACTTCTTCAATCCCCGCAATATCAAATAAGCTCACTTTACCATTCTCAGCTTGTTGTTCAAATAACTTTTGAGCGGCATAGTATAGCACTCCAATTTGCACTTCAAAGCCCACAAAATTTGCTTCTGGATGGGCTTCACACATACCAGCAATGAACTTGCCTTTTCCCGTCCCTAATTCCATATATAAAGGTTTAGATGGATCTGCAAAACTTTCACGCCATTTTCCCTTGAAAACTTCGTGATTCTCTAGTACAGTATATGTATTATATTCTAGGATTGCTTCATCAATCCATGGTTTTCTACGTAAACGCATACTATCTCCTTTTATAACAATCTTATCCTTACTATTATAGTACATCATCTGTTCTATGTCAGTACTCACTTATAATTTTTTTATTTCTATGAAAGGTTTCCTATGAAAGCACTAGTATTATCCAGTGGTGGCGTAGATTCCACCACCTGCTTAGCCATGGCCATCGATGTTCTCGGCACAGACAATGTGAGCGCCCTATCCATTTGGTACGGGCAAAAGCACAAAAAAGAATTAGATTCCGCCAAAGCCATTGCCCAGTATTATGGCGTTTCCCATTATGAACTGGACCTGACTCAAGTGATGTCCTACTCCAACTCGTCCCTCTTATCTTCTTCTACTGAAAGCATCGATCACCGTACCTATGGTGAACAAATTGCCCAAACCGGCTCAGTATCCACCTATGTGCCGTTCCGAAATGGCTTAATTTTATCCATGGCGGCTAGTTTAGCTCTCAGTCTATATCCTGAGGAAGAAGTGACCATCTATATCGGCGCCCATGCTGATGATGCTGCAGGCAATGCGTACCCAGACTGTCGACCTGACTTCAACCATCATATGAATGAAGCCATTTACATCGGTTCTTATAACAAAGTGCGCCTCTATGCTCCTCTCAATGATATGAACAAATCCCAAGTCATACAAGAAGGATTGCGTTTACAGGTTCCTTACCACCTTACCTGGTCTTGTTATGAAGGCGGCTCTACCCCATGCCATACATGTGGCACATGCCGTGATAGAGAACAGGCTTTCACTGATAATGGTATGGTAGATCCATTATTGCAACAGAAATAACACAAAAAAGCTATTCAACCTTTTTGGATTGAATAGCTTTTATCCTTCTTTAGTCACTTCGATTACCTGACTGGAATTAGCATCAATAACAACATGCATAATGTCACCGTTCACATCTAATACCATATGGTATCTAGCCACATATTCTTTTGTTTCAAGTTCCCATCGTATTAGACGAGCACTACTACCTAAAATAGTAATAGCCACTTGCTTTGCCTCATCAGGATTAATTAAATTTCCTAAGTCGATAGCTGTAGATTCTTTTAAATTTTCTGGTGCTGTATCTACTTCTGCACTTATAACTTGGCCAGTGGTTGCATCAATCATCACACTATGACCAGCCTCCGAAGAAACACCTGCTACTTCGTAGCTTTTGCGTCCATCTTGTTCTGCAAAGGTTATCCCTTTAATTTGCGCCGTTGGATATTGTTTTTTATACAGATTAACTGCCCCTTTGGCATCTACCATAATAGGGTCAGGTCCATCATTAGTTTCTACCTTATCTGTTGTGGGCACAACTTTTGTTTCTGGTAAAGCCACCTTTTTTAGCTTAACAGTGTCCGCATCCATCGATGTGGACTCTACAGATATACTATTTTGTTTGGCATTACACCAATACCATGTGCCTACTGCAGCAGATATAATAGCACAAATACTCAGGATACCTATGATTATCTTTCGTCTCATATTACATCCTTTATATACACTAATTAGTTTCTGAATCAGTATACACTATAATTATGAACATAATATGAACCAAATGCTCATACTTTTACAATATATCGTAACACACCATAACTAATTTCATAGAGTAAAATCATAGGTCCCGCAATCATAGTTTGTGATAACATATCTGGGGTCGGAGAAATAGCTGCACCGATAATAAAGGCCAAGAGAATAAACATTTTCCTATATTCTCGTAATCGATCAGATGAAAGAATACCAAGTATACCCAAAGCAATCAAAATAAGCGGCAGTTCAAACGTAATTCCAAAGGGTAAAATAAAGGCAATCACAAAATCGATATATTGCCCTATAGAAAATAATGGTTGTAATTCATCTGTACCAAAGCCAATAAAAAACTGAATAGCCATAGGCAATACTAAGTAATATGAAAATAGTACACCTACCACAAATAAGACCACCGCTGTAGGCACCACCATAAAAGTGACCCTCTTCTCGCCTTTCGACAAGGCCGGTACAATGAAAGCCCAAATCTGATAAAACCATACAGGACTAGATACAATACAACCTGCTACTAAGGAAATCTTCATATATGTAAAAAAGGCTTCTGTTGGTTTTGTATAATATAATTTTCCTGCTGGTGCCACTAAAATTTGCAGAATATCTTCCACATAATAGTACGCCCCCAAGGTACCTATAATAATTGCCACTATAGCGATTACTAAACGTGTGCGAAGTTCACTTAAGTGGTCCACCACAGACATGGAGGACGCCTCTTGCATAAGTTTCGCTTCTGTTTCCGTATAGGTATCCTGTTGCAACAAGGCGTCTTGCTCTACCTGTTGTTGAGCAAGACGCTTTCTTTGTTCTATGACACTATTCAAGGATGGACGTTTGGCACTCATTTCAAAGTTTTTTACTTGAAATTCTTTCATACTACACCTTACGGTTCGACAATTTATCAAGAACAGTTTGCAAAATATCTTTTCCTTTGAAAGATGGTAGTTGTTGTAGGGCTGTCTCCGCTTGTTTACGATATGTTGCCTCAAGAGCTAAGGCTTGATCGATACCACCTTTAGCCGTCACATACTCCATCAATTCCTTTGTATCTTTTCCATTGCGAATGTCTTCAATCATATTCGTTACATGCGTTGTATTGTCAGGAGTTACGACAGATAATAAAGGATATGTCAAAATACCTTCTTTCACATCTTTGCCGACTGGCTTACCTGTAGTGACTGTTTGCTCACGATAGTCCATCACGTCATCAGTAATTTGGAAAGCCATGCCTAAACCATGACCATAGGTGCGCAATAATGAAATATGCTCCTCTGACCATCCACCAAGAATGCCACCTAATGCTAAGCAACCTTCAATGAAATCTGCTGTTTTCTTTTGTGTTTTTAGTAGGTATCGTTCTGTACCTTGATCTAATCGGTACACATCTTCCATTTGCATAAATTCGCCTTCTACCAAGGCAGAAATAATTTCAGAAAAAATGGTTAAACATGGAATGGACCCGATTTCAGCTACAATACCAAATGCTTTAGCAAACAAATAGTCTCCACTAAGGATGGCCACTTTATTGCCTTTTGTGCAATGAATAGACGTAACTCCTCGGCGTACTTCTGCTTGGTCTAACACATCATCATGAATGAGTGTAGCCAAGTGCAGCATCTCAATAGCTGCCGCCATACGCACTCTATCTTCTTGATTAGAATCTCCACTCAAAGCAATCAACAAACACAATTGCGCCCGTAATCGCTTGCCGCCCCCTGCGGAAAGAGGACGAATGAGTGCATTAAAATCCTCTGCACCAGTTTGTAGAGATTGTTGCAAATATGTTTCTACACGCTCTAAATCTTTAGATACGCGCAGTTTCATTTGTGCATCTGTAAGAATACTCATTCCTCTTCCCCCAATAAGACTGCATTAATACGTGCTAATAAACGATCACGACCTGTATGCTTTAAAGAGCTGTACAAAATTGGTGGATACCCTGTTGGGTATCGCTCTTCAATAGTTTTTAACTGTTTTTGTCGCTCATTCATTTTTAACTTATCCGCTTTTGTTACCACAATTTGCAAAGGTACGCCGTGTGATTGCAACCAATCAAAGGCCTCCTGATCAATGGGCAACTCTGGATGACGCCCATCAATGAGTAAACAAAGTAGCATCATCCGTTCGCTTTGTAAAATGTAATTAGCAATAAAAGAAGACCAAATATTGGTATTGGAGCCTCCTGTTTTAGCATATCCATACCCTGGTAAATCCACTAAGAACCAATCAAAACGACGTTCCATATCATCTGGTAAATCTTCTTTTGATTCTATACTAAAGAAGTTGATCGTTTTCGTTTTACCCGGCGTACCACTGACCAGTGCTAATCCTCTATAATTACATAAAGAGTTAATCAAAGAAGATTTTCCCACATTGGATCGTCCCAAAAAGGCGATTTCAATGGTATCACCTTCTGGGTATTGATCCGCCTTTACCGCAGACGCTATATATTTTGCTGCGATGATGCGTGGACCTGTTATCTCTTTTCTAGTATACACTGGTTTTGGATGGCGTTTTACTGCTGGTTTTTTCTTCATAGTAATGCCTTTTCTAATACTTGTTCCATCGTTTTTACAGGAGTAATAAGCAATCCTTCTTTTACGATATCTGGTAAGTCTTGGATATCCTTTTTATTGCCTTCAGGAATAAGTACTTCTTTCACTCCATAGCGAAGTGCAGCTAATAATTTTTCTTTCAAACCACCGATTGGCAACACTCTACCACGCAAAGTAATTTCACCTGTCATGGCAATATCAGATCGTACTTTTCTACCGGTTAACGCAGATACAATAGCCAAGGTCATCGTAATCCCTGCAGATGGGCCATCTTTAGGCGTAGCCCCTTCTGGTAAGTGCACATGAATATCCAGTTCCTTATGGAATTTTTCTGGTAATTTCAACTCACTTTGGCGATGACGAATATAAGACATAGCCGCTTGACCAGATTCTTGCATGACCTTGCCTAAACTACCGGTTAAGTTTAATTTCCCTGTGCCTTGCATGGTTGTCGCTTCACATGGCAATACCACGCCACCTACAGAGGTCCAAGCAAGACCATATACAAGACCTACTTGAGCTTGTTTTTCACGAGACTCTTCTACAAATTTAGGGGTACCTAAATAATCTTCCAAATTCTTTACCGTTACTTTTGGTGCTTTTTCACCTTCTGTAACCACAGCAAATGCTAGTTTTCGACAAATCTTAGCAATCGTTTTTTCTAGGGTACGTACACCAGCTTCACGAGTATATTCAGCGATAACACGTTTTAATACAGCATCGGATAGTTTCACTCCTTGCTCTTGCAAACCATGTTTTTCAATTTGTTTTGGCACTAAGTAGCGTTTAGCAATTTCTAGTTTTTCTTCCTCTGTATAGCTGCTGAGCTCGATGATTTCCATACGATCCAATAATGGTCTAGGAATATTCCCTGCTACATTAGCAGTAGTAATCCAAAATACATCAGAGAAGTCAAATGGAATTTCAATGTAATGGTCACTGAATGTACTGTTTTGTTCAGGGTCCAACACCTCTAATAAGGCAGAGGATGGATCCCCTTTATAATCAGACGCTAACTTATCAATTTCATCAAGCAAGAATACAGGGTTTCGAGTACCAGCGTTCTTTAGTCCTTGAATCATACGACCAGGCAAGGCGCCTACATAGGTACGACGATGGCCACGAATTTCAGCTTCATCTCGAACACCACCTAAGGAAGCACGGATAAACTTACGATTCATTGCTTTTGCAATGGAACTAGCCAAGGATGTTTTACCCACCCCTGGAGGCCCTACTAAACATAAAATAGAACCGCCTTGTTTACCAGATAACTTGCGCACTGCCAAAAATTCTAGAATCCGTTTCTTGATTTTTTCTAAACCATAATGGTCACCATCAAGCACCTCGCTGGCTTCTTTCAATTCTAAGCGATCATCAGACAGTGTATTCCAAGGGAGCTGCAATAACCAATCAATATAATTACGCAAAATATTGGATTCTGGCATCATTTGTGGCATACGACTATATCGCGTAATCTCTTTGTCGATACGATTATGGATATCCTCTGGCAACTCTAGTTTCGCTAGCTCTTCTCGTAACTCTTCTGCCTCTTGATCAGGATCCATTTTGTCACCTAATTCATCATGGATAATACGAATCTTTTCACGCAAGAAATATTCTTTTTGTGCTTTTTCCATAGATTGACGAACTTGGTTATTGATAGAGTTTTCCATATCATTGATTTGCAGTTCTGTATTTAATACACCAACTACCATATTCAATCTACGGCTAACAGATAACTCTTCTAAAATGCTTTGACGCACCTTTGTTTGGATAGGTACAAGAAAGGCTACCTGATCTGCCCATTCACTAGCATCAGCACTGCCTAATACTTGGTCCAATCCTTCATCTGTTGTTGGTTTAATAACCTCTACCCATTGAGCAAATTTAGATTGCAAAATGCGACGATATGCTTCTTCTTCCATTGGGTCTTCATGAATAACCTCTAATGGTGTTACAACGGCTTCGTAAAAAGGTTCAGTACTTAGAATAGTATCAATGTTAACACGTGTCACACCTTCTACTAAAATACGAACTACACCACCTGGCAAACGAAGCATTTGATTTATTTTAACAATTGTCCCTACACGACCTAACTCTTCTAATGTAGGACTTTCGATACTTTCATCTTTTTGAGTAGATACCACTAAATATTGATCTTTATCCATAGCTGCCTTTACAGCTTGTACAGATGTAGTACGACCAATATCTAATTGTGTTACTACTTTGGGAAATACGACCATTCCACGTAAGGGAACCATCGGTAATGTCATAGGTTTAGTTTCCATTGAACCCCCAGTACTATATGATAAAAAGAAACCCATTCCGCCTATGAAATGAGTTTCTTTGCCTTTACTATCTGATTTCTTCAGCGTGGACTCATTTATTGAGTATTGGCTCTTCTTCGCCACGAACCGCTTTATCTGTTACGATGCATTCTTTTACATCTTTCATAGATGGTACTTCATACATCACACGTTTCATAACTTTTTCGATAATGGCCCGTAATCCGCGTGCTCCCGTATTGCGTTCTAAGGCTTCTTTCGCAATCTCACGGAGTGCATCTGATTCAAAGACTAATTTTACATCATCTAAAGACAGCATTTTTTCGTATTGCTTAGTCAATGCATTTTTAGGCTCTGTCAAAATTTTAATTAATGCCTCTTCATCAAGTGGGCTGAGCGTAACCATCACTGGCAATCGTCCGATAAATTCAGGAATTAATCCGAATTTTTGTAAATCTTCTGGTACGACTTCTTTTAAAATAGAGGCTACATCTTGTTCCTCTTTCTTTTGAATGTCTGCACCAAAACCTAATGTTTTTTTCGCAGTTCGTTTCGTGATCACTTTTTCCATGCCATCGAAAGCACCACCGCAAATAAACAAGATATTTGTTGTATCTAAGTGTAACATCTCTTGATTTGGATGTTTCCGTCCCCCTTGTGGTGGCACAGAGGCTACTGTTCCTTCTAGGATTTTCAGTAATGCTTGTTGTACCCCTTCACCAGATACATCACGAGTAATAGACGGATTTTCTGATTTGCGAGCAATTTTATCGATTTCATCAATGTAGATGATACCGCGTTCAGCTAGCTCTATATCATGGTCGGCAGCTTGGATCAGTTTAAGAAGAATATTCTCTACATCTTCCCCTACATAGCCTGCCTCTGTCAAACTAGTAGCATCTGCCATAGCAAATGGTACTTGTAACATTTTTGCTAATGTTTGAGCCAATAATGTTTTACCACTACCAGTAGGTCCAATAAATAATACATTGGACTTTTGTAGTTCCACATCATCGATGACATTATCATGTTGCAAACGTTTGTAATGATTATATACGGCTACAGCCAAGGAAACTTTAGCGTCATCTTGACCAATTACGTATTGATCAAGATGAGCTTTAATCTCTTTTGGAGTCGGGATATCGTTTAAATCAAACGTCTCCGGTAGTTCTTCAATTTTGTCTTCCTCAATAATATGTTGGCATACATCAATGCATTCATTACAAATGAATACATTAGGGCCCGCTATTAATCGTTCGACTTCTGTTTCTGCTCTACCACAAAAATTACAACGTCTTTCTTTATCGTCTTTATTCAAACCCCTGTCTCCTTATTTTTCTGTTGAAGATGGACGAGTTAACACTTCATCAATTAAGCCATATCGTTTTGCATCTTCTGCAGACATGAAATTATCACGATCTGTATCTTGTGCAATCACCTCAATAGGCTGACCTGTATGATGTGCTAACACGCCATTCAATTCTTCTCGCAAACGCAATATCTCACGAGCATGAATTTCAATTTCAGAAGCTTGCCCTTGGACACCGCCCAATGGTTGGTGAATCATAATACGAGAGTGAGGCAATGCATAGCGTTTACCAGGTGCTCCCGCTGTGAGCAACAATGAACCCATACTAGCCGCTGAGCCTACACAGATTGTAGACACATCAGGTTTAATGTACTGCATAGTATCGTAAATCGCCATACCTGCTGTTACCACACCACCTGGGCTATTGATGTATAAATGAATATCTTTATCTGGATCTTCAGATTCTAAGAACAGCAATTGCGCTACGATACTATTTGCTACCGTATCATCAATGGGGCCACTTAATAGAATAATTCGATCTTTCAATAGACGAGAATAAATATCGTAGGATCGCTCACCACGACCAGTTTGCTCTACTACGATTGGCACATACATAGACATCTAACACCTCTTATACATGTACCTGCATTAGCAATTATTCAGCTTTTTCAGCACCTTTAGCATTCTCTATGATGAAACGAGCTGCTTTTTTACGTGCTACAGAACTTGCTAACATAGATACACGACCTTCTTTTACAATGATATCGTATACTTCTTTAGGGTCAGCACCAAATTGTTGGGACATAGCAAAGATTTCATAGTTCATATCTTCTGGAGTAACTTGAACGTTTTCTGCTTTTGCAATTTCATCTAATACTAAGTCAGCGCGAACGTTTTCAGCTGCTGCGGCTTTATTTTCTTCACGTAATGCTTCGATAGTTTTGTTAGAGAATTTTAAGTAGTCTTCCAATTTCAAACCACGGCCTTCAAGATTCATTGCTAATTCTTGAACCATTTGCTCAGCACGGTCTTCAATCATGATTTCAGGAATATCTACTGTTGCATTTTTAACAGCTAGTTCCACTAAACCTGCATTGTATGCGTCAATAGCGCGACGTGCAGCATCATCTTCCATACGTTTGCGAAGATCTGCTTTGAATTCTTCTGCTGTATTGTATGCTGGTTCAGTTTTACCTTGACCTACAGATACGGAACGTACGAATTCATCAGTGATTTCAGGCAATTCTTTACGTTTAATATCATGGATATGACATTCAAATTTTGCTTCTTTACCAGCTAATTCTGCTACGAAATAGTCTTCTGGGAAAGAAACAGTGACAGTCACATCCTCACCAGCTTTGTGACCGATTAATTGATCTTCAAAGCCAGGGATGAAGCTGCCAGATCCGATTTGTAATGGGTAGGATTTACCTTCACCACCATCAAATGCTTCACCATCGATGAAACCTTTAAAATCGATTGTTGCAAAATCATCCTTTTGTACAGTTGCATCTGCTGGGGCTGCTACCATTTTAGCTTGTTGGCTACGGATATTATTTAATTGTTCTTCTACTTGTTCGTCAGTAACAGTAGCATCTTGTTTTTCTACTTCTAAGCCTTTGTAGTCGCCTAATGTAACTTCTGGTTGTTTAACTACTGTAGCCTTGAAAATCAAATCTTTACCTTCTTCGAATTGTTCACGATCGATTTCTGGCTCACTAACAGGAATAATTTCATTTTCACGAAGTGCTTCTGTATAAGCACGACCTGCTAATAATTCAAACGCTTCTTCAGCGATAGCTTCTTTACCATAGTTCATTTCCAAAATTTTACGAGGTGCTTTACCTTTACGGAAGCCTGGAATATTAACTTGACCAGCGATGCGTTTTACAGCTTGTGCAAAGCCTTTTTTCACATCTTCCGCTGGAATTTCGATTGTAATAGATACCTTGTGCTGATCAACAGCAGTTACAGTTGCTTTCATGAAACTATTTCCTCCTTAGGGTATAGTACACCCAAATTATAAGTTTTAATATTGCATTCTTAATATTATCATAAAGTTGTCAATAGTGCAATTATTTCCCTATTTACCTTGTTCTTCAGCAATAAGTTTCATAATATCATGACGGCTTACCATACCAACTAGATGATATGCATCATCAACAACTGGTAAGTTTTTTAAATGCTTTTCTACCATAGCTCCTACAGTCACTTCTACTTCTGCATCTGCATAGGCAGTAATCACTTCTGTAGTCATGATTTCTTCAACATGAGTAGCCATTAATTTTTTAAATTGTCCATCGTATTCACCGATGCCACCATAATAAATATTAGCACCTAAGATATTGATATAATGTGGCGCATGAGGACGAACTTTTTTATACAACAAATCCCCTTCCGACACAATACCGATTAATTTATTCTCTTCATCTACGACAGCAATGGCTGTTAAATTGTGTTTTACCATCAATTTAGCTACATTTGTAATTTGTTCATCTTTACCAACAGTAATTGGATATTTGTTCATAATCTCTTGTAATGTCATGGTTACATCCTCCTATTTCATATATACATATGCAGCAAAGATAGCAATCACTATCGCTGTTACAACCAAAATGGCAGTCAAACTTTTACGGTTACCACCATCGCCCCCTTCTTGAGTTCCGATGTGGTTTCCTTCCACATCATAAGCATGACGATATTGCCCTTCTAAATCCACGTAATCTGTTACATCTTCTATTTTCGCTTGTTGACGTAATTCTTGCAATCGCTTTCTACGTTCTTCTACATCATTTGTTACAGAATGAACCTGTACTTTCATCACATCTTCTCGTAACCCTTCGAGGCGAGGTACCATTAATTGTAATCGTTCCACTAACAATTTATTGATATCTACACAAGTACTCAATGCTGTCTGATGTAGAAATAAAATATGCACTGTCTCCTCTTCAGATACAGTGTGCTTGCTCTCTAGCATAGCTTTTACCACATCTGTTTCCTTTGCAAGCATATCCACCACTGTAGAAATATAATAATCTACACGGTCAAAAATTTTATTCAGTTCTACATTCTGTTCTAATAATTCTTGTTTACGATGCAATAAATACGCTGGATTACCACCAGAAGTTTCCATTTGATGAATCATATTAGCCATATCTATATAAGTATCTAAAACGGTGCAAATCGTAGCTGTTACATTTTTATACTCACGTATATTATCGCTAACCATACCATGATGTTCGTCTAATGTCTCAGATTGCCCTATTTCTTTTAATTCGACAAAGAGAGCCTCATATCCTTGTACCAAATTTTGGATTTCACCTTCAATGGCAAGAATATCTTCCTTCCCTTCGGTTAATTCTGTTTTATAATGCCCAATAAATTCAGGATCCTCCAAGGGTAGTTCCTGTATATCCGCTGACACATAAGTAATTCCTTTTTCAATTGCACTTGCCATGCATATCTCCTTTCCTACCAATGATATGGTTCATTTCGATTAATCTTACAAGCTCTATATAATTGTTCTACTAGCACAAGTCGCACCATTTGATGGGTGAAAGTCATGGGACTAATGGATAATTTCCACTGTGCCCGCTGTCGTAATTCTTCCGATACACCAAAGGCTCCTCCAATGAAAAAGATCATCTCACTATGCCCTTGTACTTCTAATTCACTAATCCGCTTTGCCAACTCCTCTGAGCTCATTTGTTTGCCGTACACATCTAGCAACACAACAAAGGCTTGGGGATTGCAATATTTCAATAACCGTTGCCCTTCATCATAGAGTGCTTTTTGCTTATCTGATGGGCTAGGTTTATCTCCTAATTTACTTTCCGGCAGTTCTGTAATCGTCACTCCCCCATAGGGTTGCAATCGTTTAACAAATTCCGCTACTCCTTCCCGCAAATAAGGTTCTTTTAACTTTCCTATACAATAGATAGAAAATTTCATACTATCATATCTCCTAAGACGTTTACTATATTTCAAACTAAGACGTTTTATATATGACTAAACTACACCAATCGAGGTATACTCTTTGGGATCCCCATGATATGCAGTAAATCCCATTTGTCCTTGTGTTTTACACCACTTTAACAAACGATCTGATAATTGTTCTACTAAGTGGAGAGAATTATTCTGCTCTGAACGATGGGCAAAAATAACTTCCATATTCTTAGGTCGTCTCAAGGCTGATAATACTTTCATAGCCGTCATATTACATAGATGACCTGCATGACCCTTCACTCGACGTTTTAAATCTGGTGAGTATGGCCCATATAACAACATATGCTCATCATAGTTGGCTTCCAATACCAACAAATCTGTATCATGTAAATGCTCTAGCATCTCCTTTGATACCATGCCTGTATCCGTTAATAAAGCTGCTTTTGTCTGCCCTTTATAACAAGTGATACCAATGGGATCTACCGCATCATGACTCGTAGAAAATGGTTGCAGTACCATATCTCCTATGGTTACTTCTTTCGTCCCTAACGTTTGAAAGCACTCTGCAGATACGCTAAATTTATCCATAAGGCGCCGTGCTGTATTAGGTCTCGTGATAATAGGTAAACCCATTTGCTTAATCATTTGTGGTACCCCTGCAATATGGTCAGAATGTTCATGGGTAATAACAATCCCTTCTACCATATGTTTGGGTATCTCTAAATCCTGCAAAGCATTAGTAATCCTTCGGCAACTAATACCTGCATCAACAATCACTGCACTGTGAGAACTGCGAATAATGGTGCAATTCCCTTTACTACCGCTAGCCACGACATGAACTTCTAACTCTTTCTCTTTTGTTGTCATTGTTCCTAGCTTCTTTCTAATACATCTATGAAAGCTTTCATATTCTCTGTTAAATCTGGTCCTCGTCGGAACATATCGCCCCCTACAAGGAACATGGTATCTTTGCCGTAAATGTTTACCAACTCTGGCAAACGGGCCTCAGTCACGCCACCACCTGGAGATGGACAAGACGATTTAATCGACGCCAATGGTCCACGATTACTATCACAAATTTGACGACACAAGTCTGGTTTAAATGTAAATCGTCCACCATAAGACACGAAAATATTCATATCCCCGCCGAAAATACGTGGCAATAAGCCCATCCAAATCGTAGCGGCAATTCCTGATGTACCGGGTAATGTGAATCCACCCATCATAGCAGGATGCACGATGAGCGGCAAGTTCAAAGAATCATCGGTAGCCAATCGATGTAGCCAGCCAAATCCGATTAAGGAAGGGGCTACCATCAGAGCTGTAGCACCTGCTTCTTTCGCATAATGGGCCCGCTCTAGCACATCTGTACCATCCCCAGATACATTGGCTGCATAGAGGGTGTGATGACCACTTTTAGCATTCGCCTCCTGTACTGCATGGGCACATCGTGACACACGATCTTTGAAGGGCGAAAAAGATTGATTCGTCAATCCATGGTCATCCTTGATCACATCGGCGCCTCCCATAGTATAGGCATGACACATACGAGCCAACTCTTCATTGGGTGTCCCCATAGGTTTAATCACGGCTTGAATCATGGGGCGAGTTGGGGTCTGGCATAATTCTCGAATGCCAGCTAAGCCGAACTTAGGCCCTGTAAACACATCTAGCAAACTAGGACTAAACTCAATATCCACTACCCAAATGTGTGGTTGTAGGGAAGAATTGCCAAAGACTACATTTAAAAACTGTGTTACTTCAAAGCCTGATGTTTCTACAGGATAGGCGATTTTTGCCAAAAAACAATCTTCTTTTTCTTCCAAGGAAAGCAATTGTCCCACCATTTGACGACGTGGGTCGCTTTCCCCTAATAATTCATAAGGAAATTCAATGGTTTGCTCCACCTGTATGGACCAAGCCACTTGCTTCGCCTCTTCATACGTTGGAACATGCAATGCATAGGTAACGGAAAATGTTTCCATCGGTAACTCCTTTCCCATCATTACAATATACTCTATTTTATCTTTTTATAATCAATCTGAAGGTCTGTTACCAAAATGCTACGGCAACAGTGTTTGAGAATCTGTTATCTGATTCTCTATCTTTATAGTATGACATAAGTTCTTATGAAATGCTATGTCATACCTACAATTATACACTATATGCAATAAAAAAGAACCTCTAATCCACTAGGTTCTTTTCTAAGAATGTGGTACACTGTTACTATTATTTATTCTATCATTCTACTAGGTGTTGTGACCGCCTGTATACACTCTTAAGAGCAACTATCCATATCAGTCGGCACAACATCCTGACATTTGACATAGAGATACATGCATCATGTATCAGAAAGGACAATCTATGAACTGGAACAATTATCTTTCAACTATGACACAAACATTGCCCCCTTCTGGGATTCGTAAATTTTGGGAAAAAGCCATAGCTATGGACGATGTGATTTCTCTTTGCGTTGGGGAACCCGATTACATCCCACCACAACCTGTACTAGATGCACTGGTAGCCAGCGTGGAACGAGGGGAAACGAATTACTCCCCCAATGCAGGCATCTTGCCATTACGCGAAGCCATTAGCAATTGGTACAACCGCCGTTACCACGTACACTACGGCACAGATGAAATGATGCTCACCATCGGTGCTAGTGAAGCCATCGATTTGTCTTTACGTGCCCTCTTGAACGAAGGAGACGAGGTGTTAATCCCAAATCCATCCTACGTAGCTCACCAAGCAGAAGTTCACATGTGTGGTGGCAAAGCAGTTCCTGTACCCACACATTTAGAAGATGGCTTTAAACTTCGTGTAGAAGAATTGGAAAAGCTTGTAACAGAAAAAACAAAAGCTATTTTAATGTGTTACCCAAGCAATCCTACAGGAGCCATCATGGACTACGAAGATTTATTGCCTATTGCAGAGTTCGCTAAAGCCCATGACCTGATCATCATCTCTGACGAAATTTACTCAGAGCTCACCTACCACAAGGATCATGTATCTATGGCGTCCTTACCGGGCATGAAAGAGCGCACTATCATCTTAAACGGTTTCTCCAAGTCCTATGCTATGACAGGTCTTCGCATCGGCTTCCTTTGTGCACCTTCTGAGTTTATTACAGCTTGCATTAAATTGCACCAGTACAGCATCGTCGCACCTGCTACACCAGTGCAACACGCTGCCATCGTAGCTCTAAACGAATGCGATGACTCCGTTATCGCTATGCGTCAAGATTACCTAGAGCGGCGCGACATGATCGTGAAAGGATTCCAAGACATGGGCCTACCGATTGCCGTACCAGAAGGAGCTTTCTATGTGTTCCCAGATATTTCTCAAACAGGTTTATCCGATGAAGATTTCTGCGAACAGTTATTAGAGCAACAACATGTAGCCGTTGTACCAGGCTCTGCCTTCGGCACCTGCGGTGCTAACCGCATCCGTTGTTCCTATGCTTCTTCTAAGGAAACCATCCAAGAGGCATTACGCCGTATTAAGTTATTTTTAGATACTATCCATAATTAATATATACATAAAACAACATTGGGAAATAAATGTACTCTTAGCAATTTTCTTCTATTGTATATGGTACTATCTATGTATGTATCATCTTATTCATGGAATCGCTTAATTGCATTACATCTTATCCTAAATAACATGTAAACAACTATGCATACCACAAAAGGGTTGTACCAACACTACTACAGTAGTTCGGTACAACCCTTTTTCTATCTCTTCGATATGTAATTAGGCACGTTCACAAGAGGCTGTCGTGATATACACAGAGTTGTTTTCCACTTCTAGGAATCCTCCTGGAAGGATAAACTCTTCACTCTTGCCATCATGGTCAATGCGAATCGCCCCTGGCGCCAAAGCGCTCACTAAGGGCATATGATGTGGTTGGATACCAAACTCTCCATCGAGAGCTTTCCCTACCACCATCGTTGCGTCTCCAGAAAACACTGTTTCATCAGGAGTAATAATTGTTACATGCATGGTACTCATAGATTATTCTCCTTTCCCTAACATGTCCCTTCCTTTGGCAACAGCTTCATCGATAGTTCCCACCATGTAGAAAGCACTTTCCGGTAAGTCATCATGTTTACCTTCTAGGATTTCACGGAAACCGCGCAATGTTTCCTTCAATGGCACATATTTACCAGGACTGCCTGTAAATACTTCGGCTACGAAGAATGGTTGACTCAAGAAACGTTGAATTTTACGAGCACGAGCTACGGTCAATTTATCCGCTTCAGACAATTCTTCCATACCTAAGATGGCAATGATATCTTGTAAATCTTTGTATTTTTGAAGTACTTCTTGTACGCCACGAGCTACGGAGTAATGTTCTTCCCCTAATACTAATGGATCCAAGATACGGCTTGTGGAATCCAATGGATCCACAGCTGGGTAAATACCAAGTTCTGCAATGGAACGAGACAATACTGTAGTAGCATCCAAGTGAGCAAATGTCGCTGCTGGCGCTGGGTCAGTCAAGTCATCGGCAGGTACATATACGGCTTGTACAGACGTAATGGAACCTTCTTTTGTCGATGTAATACGTTCTTGTAAGGCCCCTACGTCATTGGCCAATGTTGGTTGGTAACCAACGGCAGATGGCATACGACCTAGCAAGGCAGATACTTCGGAACCAGCTTGGATGAAACGGAAAATGTTATCTACGAATAACAACACGTCTTGTTGTTGCACATCACGGAAATATTCCGCCATCGTCAAACCTGTTAAAGCTACACGCATACGTGCTCCAGGAGGCTCATTCATCTGTCCATAAACAAGCGCTGTTTTAGACAATACGCCAGACTCTTTCATTTCATTCCAAAGGTCATTCCCTTCACGGGTACGTTCACCAACGCCTGCGAATACGGAGTAACCACCATGTTCTGTAGCGATGTTATGAATCAATTCCATGATTAGAACTGTTTTACCTACACCGGCACCGCCAAATAGACCGATTTTACCACCTTTTACATATGGCGCAATTAAGTCTACGACTTTAATACCAGTTTCTAAAATATTAGTTTCTGGTGCTAATTCATCAAATTTTGGAGCCGCACGGTGAATTGGCCAATGTTCATTCACTTTCACTTCTGCTGGATCGTGGTCTACTGTTTCGCCTAATACGTTGAAAATACGACCTAGTACACCATCACCAACAGGAACGGAAATAGCGGCTCCTGTGTCCACTGCTTCCATACCACGAGTCAATCCATCAGTGGAACTCATAGCAACACAACGAACTGTGTCATCACCTAAATGTTGCATCACTTCTACAACAATCTTAGATGCTTGTTCGTCGCCTTTTGTAATAGTAATTGCGTTGTAAATAGCAGGCAATTCACCTTTTGGGAAGACTACGTCTACCACCGGTCCAATAACCTGAACTACTTTACCTATATTTGTACTCATATACGAGATACTCCTTTATCTATTATTGCAATGCGTTTGCACCGCCTACGATTTCAGAAATTTCGTTAGTAATACCTGCTTGGCGCAACTTATTGTATTCTAAGTGCAAGGTACCAATCAATTCGCCTGCATTATCAGTAGCGGATGTCATGGCCGTCATACGGGCACCTAATTCACTAGCAGCCCCATGTAGCAATGCATTATACACAGTGCTTTCTACATAGGCTGGCAACAATTGTTCCAATACAGACCCTTGATCCGGATAGAATAAACTTTCACCGTTCTCTGCTGTATCGGACTCTAATGAAAGAGGTAATAAGCGCTCATGAGTCACTTCTTGCAATAAGGAGTTCACAAACTTAGTGTATACCAATACCACTTCATCCACCTCACCAGACAAGAACATGGTTTTCACTTGTTCCACAATGTCTTGAGCATGATGAAAGCCTGGTTTATCAGAAAAGCCTTGCAACTCAGAGACTACAGAATAGCCATGGCCTGTGAAATATTCGGTTGGCTTACGACCCACTGTGAATAAACCATAGGCATCTGTTGGCGTATCCTTGAGCAAGGATTGCACGTATTTAATGATATTACTAGTATAAGCACCAGCCAAACCTTTATCAGCACCTACCACCACATAGGCTACCTTATTCACAGGACGAACTGTGAGTAGCGGTAAATCTGCGCCCCCATCTAGAGAGGACATGCTTTGATGCAGCATGTGGCGGAGACGTTCAGTATAAGGTTCAGTACCTTTCGCTTTTTGTTGTGCACGACGTAGACGAGCAGATGCTACCATTTTCATAGCTTTTGTAATTTGCTGCGTATTAGTGACACTTTTTATACGCTTGCGTAAGTCTTGTGCACTACTCATAGATTACGCCTCCTCTGGTAATAATTCGTGAGTAGCACCAAAGACATCAATACATTCTAAAATCGCTTGTTGCAATGTTTTTTCTGTATCTTCTTCTAATTTCTTAGTATCTCTAATTGATGCTAATACATTGGCATAATTACCATGTACATAGTGTAATAAGGCATCTTGGAATGCTGGTACATCATGAACAGCTAATCGTTTGAAATAGCCATTAATACCTGCATATAAACATACCACTTGTTCTTCTACTTTTAACGGAGAGTATTGTGGTTGTTTCAACATTTCAGTTAAGCGTTCACCACGATCTAATTGTGCTTTTGTGGAGGCATCCAAATCAGAACCGAACTGCGCGAAAGCCGCCAATTCACGATATTGTGCCAATTCCAAGCGCAATTTACCAGCTACTTGTTTCATCGCTTTAATTTGCGCACTACCACCTACACGAGATACGGATAAACCTACGTCAACTGCCGGACGAACGCCAGAGTAGAACATATCTGTACCCAAGAAAATTTGTCCATCAGTGATGGAGATTACATTCGTTGGGATATAGGCAGATACGTCACCTGCTTGTGTTTCGATAATTGGTAAAGCTGTAATAGATCCGCCACCCAATTCATCAGATACTTTTGCCGAACGTTCCAATAAACGAGAATGTAAGTAGAACACGTCACCAGGGTACGCTTCACGTCCTGGAGGACGACGTAACAACAAACTCATCGCACGATAGGCAGCAGCTTGTTTTGTTAAATCATCATATACGCAAAGTACATGTTTACCTTGGTACATGAAATGTTCACCCATAGCTACCCCAGAATATGGTGCTAAGTACTGCATAGGAGCCCCTTCAGAAGCACCAGCAGACACAACGATTGTATAGTCCATAGCCCCTGCTTCTTCTAATTTTTGTACTACACGAGCTACAGTAGATTCTTTTTGACCAATCGCTACATAGATACAAATCACATCTTGTCCTTTTTGGTTCAAGATCGTATCAATAGCAATCGCTGTTTTACCAGTACCACGGTCACCAATGATCAACTCCCGTTGACCACGACCGATTGGTACCATCGCATCAATGGCTTTCAAACCAGTTTGCATTGGCTCAAATACAGATTTACGATCTGCAATACCAGGTGCTGGGTATTCTACAGGACGATATGTTTCTGCCACAATTTCACCTTTACCATCGATAGGTTGACCAAGGGCATTCACAACACGACCAATTAAGCCATCTCCTACAGGAACCTGCATGATGCGGCCTGTACGGCGCACTTCATCACCTTCTTTAATCAAGAAGTCATTACCTAGGAGAACGGCGCCTACATTATCTTGTTCTAAATTGAGTACCATGCCATATACGCCATGAGGTAACTCTAACAATTCGCCAGCCATGGCTTTTTCAAGACCGTAGATATGCGCAATACCGTCCCCTACTTCCAGAACAGTTCCTACGTCATCTACGTTTAATTCAACATTATAGTCCTGAATCTGCTGTTTAATAATGGCAGTAATTTCTTCAGGCGTCATTTTCATAATTAACCATTCACCCCAATCTTATTGGTACTTGCATTAAGCAATGATTTTTTTAATTCTTCCAATCGTCTAGCCATACTTCCATCAATCCGAGTGTCTCCCACTTGAATGACCATGCCACCTAAGATGGATGGATCCACATATTCTTCGATGACACATTCTTTGCCAGTGATCTCTTGTAACTTACGTAATACTTTTTCCCGCATTGCCTCTGAAAGTGGTTCTATAACCGTTACTTTCGCTTCCAAAATACCGCGACTTTCACGGGAGCGTTTTACGTAAGCACGAGCTGTTTCCATGATATAGGGACTGCGACGGCGGTCCACCATAACATTGAGAAAATTCATAATCAATGGATGCACTTCACTACCAAAGATTTGTTGTAAAATTTTCTTTTTTCCCGCTACTTCTAACATAGGATTGATTAAAATTTGGCGTAATTCCTCATGGGTGGAAAATAAATCTTGCACATAGGAAAGATCTGTATCAAATTGTGGTAACAAACCTGATTCCTGTCCTAATTCAAATATAGCGGAGCTATATGTTTCTGCAATTCTTTCTACACTCATCGTATCACGACCTTATAGTTGTACTATCAAGTTTTGCAATGGTATCCTCTACAAGAGCTACATTATCAGCACTGGAAAAGTCTTTTCCAATTAACTTACCAGCCACTTGTACAGACAAATTCACAACTTCTGCACGGATTTGTTGCATTGCTTTTTCCCGTTCCCGTTCAATTTCTTGGCGGGCGATTTCTTTTTCTTTCACTAGTTGAGCTCGTAACTCTTTGATTTGTGCTTGTGATTCTGCTTCTGCTTGTTGTTTTGCGGTCTCGATAATCCCTTGTGCTTCTTTACGAGCTTCTTGCAATTGCGCTGTATATTCAGCTTTCAACGCAGCCGCTTCTTCTCTAGCTTGTTCTGCACTAGTAAGATCATTCTCAATGCGACGTTTCCGTTCTTCCATGGTTTGCAATAACGGTTTATACGCATACTTTGCTAAAATCAACACTAGCACAATAAAGTTCAAAATCTGAAGTACGAGTGTGCCGTTTAAATCTACCAACGGTCATACCTCCTCTTAGCTAATGTCTATTATTTAAGTAAGTCTACCAATGGGTTTGCGAACACTAATACAATCGCGATAACTGCTGCGATAATAGGCACCGCTTCGATTAAGCCTACAGAAATTAACATATTTGTAAATAATTTACCAGATTGTTCTGGTTGACGAGTCATACCTTCTAAAGCTTTACCAGATACAAGACCGTCACCAATACCTGCACCAATCGCAGCTAAACCAATTGCTAAACCAGCGCCAATGGCAGAACCAACCAATACATACGCTTTTGCTAATAATAATTCCATTATGATTTCCTCCTAAACTATTAATGTCCATCTCCAATTGTCATCCCCAAATACGAGGTAACGAGCATGGCAAAAATAAACGCTTGAATAATACCGATTGCTAGACTAAAGGCTAACCATACGATAGGAAGTACATAGGGTACCAAGGCATATAATAATTCTAAAAGAATTTCTCCCGCTAGTATGTTACCAAACAAACGGAAGGCTAATGTGACAGGTTTCGCTATTTCTTCCATTAAGTTGATGATGATAAATAATTTAAATGGCTGCACAAAATGCTTAAAATAGCCAATTCCTTTGACTTTCAAGCCTACAATCCATACAAGAATTGAGCTTGAAATGGCTAATCCCAAGGTGGTGTTAATGTCATTTGTTGGCGATGCCAAGATATGCGGACTTGGAATCAAGCCCAATTCATTACTCACCAAAATAAACAGAAAATACGTAAATAGGATGGAGCTTAAAAACTTCCACTGATTGCCTAGGTTCGTTTTAAACTGACCAGTCAATCCTTCTAGCACGCCTTCCATCACATTTTGAATCCCCTGTGGTACCATGGCCCGTGACCGTGTAGCTAATAGTGTGACTACAATAATGATTGCCATCACTAACCACGTCATGTATAGCGTATCCATATTAAAGGATATGCCCATCCATTGAACAACATGATGATGCCCTGCATGTAACTCCATATTCCCACCCCCTTTCACATAGATGATTCCCTATTACGTTGACGTACATACATACTATACTCAACATATTGCATAGGAACAAACACACAGATTCCGCCTAGTACACCTTTCATGGAAATAGAAGGGATCTGCGTGCTTATGCCTACTAACAATACGATTAAGCTAAACCGACTCATAACACCAATCCAAACTCGACGTTTCACATCGTCTAAGGTGGCGCCTTTCATCTTGTAGGTTTGAAAGGCTAAATACAAGAAATATACAACATATGTCATCATGCCCCATAGCCAACCCGTGATGTGCTGAGTCCAGTCCAGTATCCATAACACGACTACACCTAGTATAGCCACTGACAGTATCCATCGGCAATGACTTTTGATATAGGTTATATATTCTTTCATACAGTCTCCTTACATACACTGACGTATGACACCGTAGAGGCCTAGAAATCCACCGATTAATCCACCTAGGAGCACGCCCCAAGGGTGCGTTCCCACATAGTGATCAATGGCATAACCAAGACCCATACAGATACCGATAGAACAAAGTATGGTAAATCCCGTAGTTGATGCTTTGGAGATAGCCATCCATAGATCTGATTTTTCTTTCCCCATAGACATACCTCCTATACCTCTAACATCGTAGATTATACCACCAATGAAAACAATTTTAACAATATATAAATTTTATATCTATCAAAACTTTCCATACGATTTGATTCAAAACCGTGTACATTCCTCAATTACACAGTCAATGAAAGTAGCTATCAACTTAATTATAACTAGAATGCATACATCGACTATTATTTTCCAAAGGACGATGGTTTTTCTTGATGCTCAAAAAATTCATGCCGTAAGGCTTGTACAATTCGTTCTGATGCTAATCCATCCCCATAAGGGTTCACTGCATTTGACATAGTAGTATACATTTCTGCATTCGTAATTAACTCTTTAGCTGTGGAGTATACAGTTGCTTTATCAGTGCCCACTAATTTTACTGTACCTGCTTGGACTGCTTCAGGTCGCTCTGTCGTATCACGAAGAACTAGTACAGGTTTACCCAAAGATGGCGCTTCCTCTTGAATACCACCAGAGTCTGTCATAATAAGATAGGTCCGATCCATTAAGTTTGCAAATGGTTCATATTCTAATGGCTCAATCAAATGTACACGTGGCATATCACCTAGTACCTCTTGTACAATACTGCGTACCTTTGGATTTCGGTGCATAGGGAATATAACTTCAACCTCTTCATGTTCTCCAATAATATCACGAATTGCCTCATATACATTACGCATTGGATTGCCTAAATTCTCACGACGATGAGTGGTGACCAAAATAACCTTTTGGTTCACGTAATCAATTTTGTTCAGCAACTCTTCAGTAAATGTGTAGTCTTCCTTTACTGTAGTTTGCAGCGCATCGATAACCGTATTCCCTGTTACATACAAGTGATCTGGATTTATATTTTCTTTCAATAAATTCGCTTCCGATGTAGTGGTGGGTGCAAAATGGTACGTCCCAATAGCACCTGTCAACTTACGATTCATCTCCTCAGGAAATGGAGAGTAAATATTACCCGTCCGAAGACCTGCCTCCACATGCCCAACAGGAATCCCTTCATAAAATGCCGCTAGCGCCCCCACAAAAGTAGTGGTCGTATCGCCATGAACAAGAACCACATCAGGTTTTGCTTCTTTCAATACCTCTTGCAGTCCCATTAAGGCACGGCAAGTTACATCATACAAGGTCTGCCCTTGACTCATAATATTTAAATCATAATTAGGTGTTATGGAAAACAAATGCAACACCTGATCTAACATTTCTCTATGCTGTGCCGTTACCGTAACGATGGACTCCATATCAGGCGCTGCTTCCAAAGCCTTAACAACTGGTGCCATCTTTATTGCCTCAGGACGTGTCCCAAATATGGTCATGACTTTTAACATAGTACCTCCCACATATTTCGTTTACTTCCTTTACCATGAAAGCCGTCATATACAAACTTTCCTAAATCACTTTATTAAGCTTTTTCAATTATCTCTATTGTATCATGTACAAGCCTTCCATACTAGTAGAAACTGTAAAGAAGTACATCAAAATAAAACGTCACAACCCTCCCCTCACAGAGTGAGCAAACACTAGACAAAACGCCATAAGCGTAAACAACATGGTGTAATATGCCTAATTTTGCAAACGCCAGAAAGCGTGGCACCTCCTCCCCTACAGAGTGAGTAAGCACTAGACAAAACGCCTTCAACCGCAAAGTAGATTATCTAAGGCATATGGCATTTCATTACTTGCCTTAAGAAAATGCAAAAAAACCGCGGTATGTTCCCACTCCTCCCCTACAAAGTGAGCAAACACTAGGCAAAACACCATAAGCGTAAGCAACATGGCGTAATATACTTAATTCTACAAACACTAGAAAGCGTGGCATGTTCCTGAACAAACATTATGAAATACCGTTTGTGAAGGAATGTGCCACGCTTTCCCTTTGCCTAAAAGCAAAAAACGCCATGAAGCCTGAGCTCCTGGCGTTTTGCATAGCTATTTACGAACGTCGTTGTCTTTGGATATAATCCCAATTTTTGTTGCTGTCCACACGCATGCACAAAGTATAACAAGCACTAGCAAGACTCCTATGACAAAGTTTGCTTTTGCCGCCACGATAGACACACAGCCTAAAAGTGCGGTGATGGCATACATGAGCAACACAGCTTGTTTTTGTGTGAGCCCCATCGCCAGTAGACGATGATGCAAATGTCCTTTATCTGGTTGGAATACAGGGCGTCCATTAATACGTCGACGTACAATGGCAAATAAAGTATCTAAAATTGGTAATCCTAACACAATCACAGGTACCACCAATGCCACAGTCGCTGCCGTTTTTACACTACCCATGACAGAGATAGCTGCCATGGTATAACCCAATAGCATACTGCCTGTATCACCCATAAATATTTTGGCAGGATTAAAGTTGTAGCGCAAGAATCCGCAAGCCGCCCCAGCTAATGCCAAAGTAATGCAAGCCAATTCGATTTGCCCCATTTGCAAAGTCACGATACAAATCGTAATACACGCAATGAGAGAAATCCCTGCTGCCAATCCATCTAATCCATCAATGAGATTCACAATATTCGTAAATCCTACAATCCAAAATACCGTCAACGGTATAGCAAAATATTCTAAATACAATAGATGGTCACCAATGCTAATAAAATGCACCGCATTGCCAAATAGTGGCAACATAAGAGCCGCCAAAATTTGTCCCATCAATTTTGTTTTGGGACCAATTTGCTTAATATCGTCCCAAATCCCTACTGTTACTAGGATGATTGAACCTACAATCAATCCTTTGACAGAAGACACATCTTTCACACTATATAGCAAAGATACCATATAGCCAATATAGATGGCCAATCCACCTAATCGTGGAGTTGACACTTGATGCACCTTACGTGCATCTGGTTTATCAATAGCACCTACCTTAACAGCAAATTGTTTCACCAAAGGCGTGCAAATATACGTTACTACGAGAGCAATGACAAAGGCCCATAAATATACTGTCATTCCACCACCTCCATACGTGGTATTTCATGATTATAACAAGTGATTGTCAATAGTCTGTTATTCGAATACTTAGTTCATTGTATATAGACCATATTTATTAATTATATCAGTTAAACACTGGACATACAAGAACAGACTCAGTAAGTACATGGACTCCCTTCTCTTTATGGACATGTTAAAGACGGTTACCAACTAAACAGATTTTGTTACTAACCCTTCAATAATGCGTTTACCATCTTCCATCAGCTGCGCCAGCCCTTCTTCGCCTAAATAGGACTCTGCATACATTTTATATAAGTTTTCTGTTCCTGATGGTCGTGCTACAAACCAACCTGTATCTGTCACAATTTTAACACCATCGATAGGTTGTTCTTCAAACAAAGAGGTCGTACGAATATCTAGAATCGGACTGCCTCCTAATTTTGTCATAGTCACATCACTAGGTTTCATACCTTTTAAAGCACTTTTTATTTCCGCTGTACAAGGCATATCCACACGTTGGAACACCGGTGTTCCCCATTGTTCCGTCATATTTACATAGTGTTGTGCAGGAGTTTTCCCTGTAGTGGCTACCATTTCCACCGCTAAAAGTCCTAAAATGATGCCATCTTTATCAGTAGTCCATACGGTTCCATCCTGTTGCAAGAAGGACGCTCCTGCACTCTCCTCTGCCCCTAGGCCTATGCGTCCATCAAATAATAATGGAGCAAAATATTTAAAACCTACTGGCACTTCATAGACTGGATGATTGGAATCTTTGCAATAGGCATCCATCAAGCTTGTCACAACAGCTGTTTTTCCAACACCTTTTCCTTCCCAAGGGCGAGTTTCATTCAAATACTTAGCAGCTACTACTAAATATTGATTGGGTGCTAACAAACCTTCTTCTGTGACGATGCCATGACGATCATAGTCTGGGTCATTGCCAATAGCTAGTTCATGATCACCTAAATTTTTTGCTACCTCTGCCATAGCATATGGGGAAGAACAGTCCATACGAATAGCACCATCATGGTCATAGGACATGAAGCTAAATGTTGGATCATAGTCACTATTAATGATAGTAAAGTTTAGGTTATACTCCTCAGCAATGGCATGCCAATAGGCCCCTCCACTGCCTCCTAACGCATTAATTAACACCTTTGGATTGGCTTCTTGGATTGCTTTCATATTGATAATCTGAGGCAATTCTTTTACATAGGCCATTTTAAAATCATATGGTTCTAAATATTGTCCCGCTTCGTCTATAGAAATCGCAGCAGGTGCTACTGCTTTCTCTTCTTCATGATGACAGCAACCACAATGAGCACTTTCATGAGCCCCCACTAGATGATGAAAGGAAAATCGTTGAATGCTATCTAATCCTTTTTGCAAATATTCGTTAGCTAAGGCTTCAATTCGTTTGGTTACAGCTGTATCTGCTGGGCCCCCATGAGGTGGGTTATATTTAATCCCGCCATGTTCTGGCGGATTATGCGACGGCGTAATAATAATACCATCTGCCACATTCTCTACTGTCGTATCTGCATTGTGTCGCAAAATAGCCCGAGATACACTTGGAGTAGGCACAAATTCACGATGTGCATCCACACGTGTTTTCACACGATTTCCCAACAAGACTTCAATGGCTACTTGCAAAGCTGGTTGTGATAAGGCATGTGTATCTTGTCCAATATAGCAAGGTCCTGTAGCACCAAATTCTTGACGCACATCACAAATTGCTTGTACAATGGCTGCCACATGAAGTTCATTAAAGGTCCCTTTGGATGCAATCCCTCGATGTCCAGACGTACCAAAGCTTACTCGTTCTTCTAAAGTCTCATGATTAGGAACAATGCGAAAAAAGTCTTTCACAACTGTATCTACATGAATCAAATCTTCTTTTTTTACAGGTTGTCCTGCCAATGGATGTACCATATTAGTGTTCCTCCTTATGCTCTTGGGAAGGGATTTCATTTCTTGCCATTTGCACTTCATGAATCATTTGCTCTGCTTCAGCCGCTTTCACTGGATCACAGGTTTGCAATACCCGTTCTACAGCACCATTCGTAGACCTTGCCGAGAAACCTGTGCCGATAACCTCTGCTGCATCCGTGATAACCATAAATGCTGTTGGATCTTCCGCTTCTACGGCAGCTTTCAAGCGAGCCACTTGCAACAAACTTACTACTACCATAATAACCTGTTTAGGCTGATGTGTATAGGCGCCTTCTCCATTCAAAATCGTAGCACCACGACCGATTTTATCAATGATTAAATTACAAATCGTCACTGGTTTATAGGAAATGATAAACATTGCCTTGCGTTGGTTAAAACCAGTAATTACCTTATTGGTTACCATCGCTGCTAAATAGGTACTAATCAAAGTGGTAGCCGCCGCCTCAATATTGATAACAATAGCACCAACGATGAGAATCATCATATTAATACCAAATAAGATACTGCCTATTTGTAATCCAAAACGATTCCGAATAATCATAGCAATGGGATCCATACCACCCGTATTACCGCCACCACGGTATACGATACCAAGACCCAATCCAGAGAATAGACCCCCTAAGATACCTCCAATAATTGGATTCTTTGTTAATTCCAAGGCTTCCAATGGAGACAATAGGTTGATCAAAATAGACATGATAATAGTGCCTAAGATGGTAATCCCTAGGTGCCAACGTCCTAACCATCTCCATGCCGCGTACAGCACTGGTATATTCAAAAGAAAGTTAATAGAACCTAAACTTAATATACCTTGTGTCACATAATAAATAATCAAGCTTAGACCACTAATTCCACCACTTAAAAGTTTATGCGGTACAATAAATCCTTGTACCCCTACTGCAAACACCGTCGATCCAATAATAATATGTATTATGGCTTTCACCGTACTTAAATATTTTGGTTTACTTAACATAATTTCACCTATTCTATCACTACTTCCATCATCTGACCATAAGCAAAAAGCTGCCACATTAAGAGTCAATCATAATGTAACAGCTTTTTAGTACTTATTAAACCGCTTATGGTATAATACAATATACTATTCTGCTAGGGCAATCACTTCTACTTCTACTAAGAAGTTAGCTGGTAATGTTTTGACTGCCACACAACTACGAGCTGGTTTAGATGTAAAATACTCAGCATAAATAGCATTAAATTTGGCAAAGTCACCCATATCTGCTAAAAAGCATGTTGTTTTTACAACTTTAGAAAAATCAGTGCCTGCTTCTTTTAAGATAGCTTCGATGTTTTTCATCGCTTGCAATGTTTGTGCTTCCACGCCACCTTCTACTAGAGCGCCTTGTGCTGGATCAATACCGCCTTGACCAGAAATGAACACAAAACCATTCGCTTTGTAAGCTTGAGAATATGGTCCTAATGCTGCTGGTGCTTGCTCTGTATACACTTGTTTCATAGTTGTCCCCTTTCATTACCATAAGACATTTATAATATATCACTAGTATAGCATGTAATGGTATCGAAGTGTAGCTATTTTTCATACTTCTATTGTACTTTATTTGCATACCTCTATAAGGAGTACCTATATGTCTATTATTTATACTACTTATGAAAGCCCTTTGGGCACTCTTACACTATATGCCACAGCCTCTGCCTTAGTAGGGCTCACATTTCCAACTCAATCTGTAAATTTTCAAGAACCAGTGGTCATAGATAAGACTATTTCTTCCCCCATTTTGCAACAAACTATCCAATGGCTAGATCAATACTTCGTCGGACAAGTCCCAACGATGATGATTCCTTTAGCACCTCAAGGCACAACGTTCCAACAAAAAGTATGGTCTCAGTTACAACATATTCCCTACGGCACATCCCTTACCTACGGAGAGCTAAGCCAACGTGTATTTAACTCCCCTATTCCTAAAGGAGCCCAAGCCATAGGATCTGCGGTTGGTGCTAACCCTATTTCTCTCATCATCCCTTGTCATCGTGTGTTAGGCAAAGGAAACGCCCTCACTGGTTACACAGGAGGGCTATCCATTAAGCGAGCCTTACTATCCATCGAAAATATATCTTTCGTAGACAAGTAAGATTACTTCATATGTTGTGATTGATATAACATTTTAACTTAACTAGGATCTCCTACTTTTTCCAGTAATAATTTAGATTTTAATTGATGTAATTCTTCGCTGATGTTAACTTTCACCTCTGGTGCTCTACGAAGTCGTAAAAATTCTGGCCATAGTAATTGAATTTGCTCTTCTCCATAGGCTTTCACCTGTGCCAAGGAAGGTAGATTGTACACCAATTCTCCATCTACAAAAATAGGCACTAATAGTTCTTGTATTTTAAAGCTATTTGCCTTTAATACAGTTTGTTTCCATGGATGCAATGGATTTTTAAACACATAATCCTGTGTGGGGTCTACTGTTTCGTGGTCTAAGCAAATTAAATCACCAATGAGCTTATGATTTCGTACATTGATGAGGCGCAATACTTTTTTCTTGCCAGGATTTGTTACCTTTTCAATATTATCTGAAAATTTCATAGCTGGCATAAAGGTGTCCCCTTCCCATTGGCCCGCTAATTTGTATACACCACCTAGAGCTGGTGTTTCATCAGCAGTAATCAGTTTTGTACCTACACCCCACGCTGTGATCTCTGCTCCTTGCTGTTTCAAGTCTGCAATTTTATATTCATCTAGATCATTGGTGGCAAAAATTAATGCCTCTTTAAATCCTGCCTCATCTAGCATCTTACGAGCCTCGATAGATAAATATGCCAAATCTCCACTATCCAAGCGAATACCATAAATGGACGGCATCGTGCCCCCACGGCGTTCACGAATCTCTTGGAACACTTGGATGGCCGCAGGCACACCTTTATGTAGTGTATTATAGGTGTCCACTAAAAACACCAAATTATTTTCGTATTGGTCTGCATACGCACGGAATGCATCAATTTCAGTAGGAAAACTCATGACCCAACTGTGTGCCATAGTCCCTACAGGTCGCATGCCATACAAAGCAGCACTGTACACATCACTAGTGCTATCAAAGCCTCCTATGAAAGCTGCTCTAGCTCCTTGTACAGCTGCGCTCACCCCTTGGGCTCTTCGCATACCAAACTCTGCTACTCCATCCTTGCCAATGACAGATCGGATACGACGTGCTTTGGTCGCAATCAAGGACTCATGATTTAAAAACATAGATAATGCTGTTTCCAATAAAATGGCCTCATCCTTGGCAGATTCTACTCGAAGTAACACTTCCCCCGGGAATACCACAGATCCTTCTGGGGCCGCATAGATAGTTCCAGTAAAGCGGAATGTGCTTAAATATGTCAAGAATTCTTCTGTAAACACACCCGTTTGTCGTAAATAGATAATATCATCCTCAGAGAAACGTAAGCCTTTCACATACTCGATAACTTGTTCCAATCCAGCGACCACAGTATAGGCGCCTTGAAATGGATTCATCCGGTAAAAGCGATCGAATACACAACGAGTACGATGTTTGTTTTGCGTAAATAAACCTTGCATCATGGTAAATTGATACATATCTGTTAATAGAGCATGTGTAATCATAAACAACTCCTATATCTACTCGCAACTAGTGTTATCTCTTGCATCACCAGATCATTACGAGTTAACCACTTATATACTTATAGTGTTTCTATTATTTTTTATTATACCCTATATTTCAAATTATACACTATATTTTTTATTTATCAACATAGGTGCTTTATCATTTCCTCCTTATTGCAACGAGGCCTCTGCATATTGGTTTGTCACTATACTTGTGGTATGATAATTATATTATTTACAGCGAGTACATCTTGCTAACATGAGCATACATTAGCTGTTAAAGATCCACATAACATTTTGAAAGAAAGGACACTCTATGAATCTTTCACAATTCTTTGCATTAATACGTCCACGCACCTTGACTGCAGCTTTCAGTCCTGTTGTACTAGGCGCTGCTATGGGGGCTACGCAGTTTGAAACCGTACAACCTATTTGGCTATCCTTGGTGTATACCGTAGGCATTCTAATTTGTGTGTTAAGCGCGCAAATCGCAGCCAATATTTGGAATGAATATTTTGATTTTAAATCTGGTCTTGACCTCACACAAGCAGCTGGAAATAGTGGTTCTATTGTCCGTGATGGCATCTCTCCAGCGATTATCAAACGTTGGGGATATATGACGACTATACTTCCACTCATCTTAGGCATTGCCCTCGCTAAGGCTGTCACATGGTGGTATATTCCTGTAGGCACGCTTTGCATACTGACTAGCATCTTATACTCTGGTGGACCTAAACCCATTTCTCGTACCCCTTTTGGTGAACTCGCCTCTGGTCTTGCCATGGGTTTTGCCATCGTGGGCATTACCCTCTTTGCTTGGACTCACACCTTGCACTGGACCTATCTAATTCCTGCCGTACCGTCCACCATCTTAATCGGTGCTATTATGATGACTAACAATTTACGTGACTTTACAAACGATGCGAACCACGGTCGTCGTACCTTAGTCATTCTTCTTGGCCGTGAAAGAGGCCTCCAACTGTTACAAGGGCTCTTCCTCATTAGCTCTCTATGGATACTAATATGGACTATCTGCGGAGTTATCCCATGGCCTTCCTTAGTAGCTTTACTTTCCTTACTGCCTGCTATGAAAGTCATCCATATCTTCAACACCTATGCAGATCCAATACGATTAAACGAAGCTATGAAGTTTACTTCTATATCTTGTACACTGTATCACTTCTTGTGGGCTATAGGACTCCTATGTAATACAATCATATAAAACTAGCATTCTTTATGAGGGGAGTCTTTATTACTTTCACAGTAGTAGCCATCTAATTCATAGTCAATAACTATAACACCTTAGATATATAACATATTTTACTTATAACAAAACTCTTGTTATACTAAGCAAGTAGAAATTCACTATGTAAGTACACAAAGAAAAGGAGATAAGACATGAAGAAATTATTTAGTTTAGCCGCTACGGCTGTATTAGGCGCTGCCTTATTGTTAGGTGGCTGTGGTTCCACTGGCACTAGCTCCACTGGTTCCGATGCAGGTAAAACATTGAAAATTGGTGCTTCCCCAGTACCTCACGCTGAAATCCTAGAGCAAGTAAAACCAATCCTTGCTAAAGAAGGCATTAAATTAGAAATCATCGAGTTCAGCGACTATGTACAACCAAACGTGTCCTTGAATGACAAAGAAATTGATGCGAACTTCTTTGCTCACATTCCTTACCAAGAAAACTTCAACAAAGAAAAAGGTACTCACATTGCAACAGCAGGTGCCGTACACATCGAGCCAATGGGCATTTACTCTAAAAAAGTAAAAGATTTGAAAGAAGTACAAGATGGCGCTCAAGTAGCAATCCCATCTGATGCGACAAATGGTGGTCGTGCATTACTATTGCTTTCCAAAGCTGGTTTAATCACTTTGAACGATCCTAACAGCATTTCTGCTACAGTACAAGATATCAAAGATAACCCTAAAAACTTAAAATTCGTTGAATTAGAGGCGGCTCAATTACCTCGTACATTAGATGATTCCACAATTTCTGTAATCAACACAAACTTTGCATTAGGTGCTAACTTGAACCCAACAAAAGATGCATTGTTCTTAGAATCTAAAGATTCCCCATATGTAAACATCGTATCCGTTCGTGAAGGTGATGAAAAACGTGAAGATATTCAAAAATTGATCAAAGCTTTACAAAGCCCTGAAATCAAAAAATTTATCGAAGATAAATACAAAGGTGCTATTCTTCCAGCATTCTAATGGAATCGCTTAGAATAGACTCCTCCAAATAAAAAAACACTAACAACTATCATACATACTTAACTATACAACAACAGAGGCAAGTTGATTCGCTCAACTTGCCTCTGTTGTTTTTGCATATACCCTTGTTCTTCTATACAAGCTCACAAACCATCATACTCATTTCTAGCATACAAAAAAGGGTCCCGAAGGACCCCTTTTATTATTTACGAACAATTGTAAAGTATCTCCATCAACCATTGATATTATCACATTCTCAATGATACAGGTTGAGCAACGGTTGAGCAACCGACACTGAAATAGCAGAATGGAGCCTGTATTTATATTTAACAATAATAAATAATTAAGCCTACCAACCTATTACAGGCGGTAGGCTTTTAGTCTATTTAGTCTTTTCTTTTCCATATAATCGAGACATGCCAGCTACTGTGACTAACCATGATTTACCAGACTTACGACATTCCTCATCGGTAAACTGCTTTTTAGGATATCTCTTTAGGCAACATTGTTTAATTGAATCCGAAGGAATCCCCCAACGTTCGCCCGCTTCTTGTGTAGTCATTACATCCTCAAGTTTCATTACAGCACTCCTAATACCATTAATAGCGTGCTATTCATAAATTTTTATTTTTATAAAAGAGTCTCTCTGTATTATCTATAGAGATTTTACTTATTATAATTTCTATTACTTAACAGGAAAAATGAAATGATCCTTATCATACCACAAAGGGTAAAAAGTCCCCCTCAATACATATCCAATTAATCTCTTTTTCCCTGTTAACCGCAATGAAAATACTTGTTCGAACTCCCTCATATAGCCTGATGCTATATATTGCTCTTTATATTCTTTTGGCAATTTATTAGCCAGGATAGAGTGATTATTAGTACCATTACCCTCACCTTTGCCTCCTGATGCAGATTTCACTGCGGACCACGTTTGTGTAGCATAATCCTCTAACTTATGAATAATATTAGTGATAACATCATTACCTTCTAACTCACACCAGCATTTATGTTCCTTATAATACGATTTGAAAGACCATTTAAATAACTCTGCGTCATGGTTGCGCCCCTTAGAAATTGGTTTTGTAGAACGCTTTATTGTAGTCCTACCTTTTTTAGTTGCCATATCACCAATTTCCTTGATAATACTCTTCCATAGATTGTTTAGAGATAATTCTATCGCAATGTGCGCCAACTGGCAATCCATCTCTAGCATCTATCCAAGGTCTTTCGGAATGTGTCATTTGACTTAACTCATATCCGGACACATCTTTAAGACTATTGCAAACCGCATTTATAGTATCTTTGTGATCTTCGCTTATTCTGTTAATATCTGGTTTATATATATCTAAAAATTCTGCACTCTCGATCATAAACATCCCTTTATGTGCTTGAAATAGAGTTCTACAAACTGGCCCCTTAGACCATGCTTCAAAATCATCTTCAAAAATTGGAACGTCATCCCACACTAATGCCATTGCTTGTGAATAGAAAGCTAACTTTTGTAATTTCATCGCTGACATTGGTCCAAAGTTATCAATTATATATTTTGCTACATCATAGATAGTACTTTGTTGCCCTTTTCCTTTCATTATATTTACACCCCTTAACTCTACAACACTTGATAAAGCAGTATATACCCCTTTTGTTAAGCTTACACGCAAAATGATTAAAAGTAAAATTTATCTTATACTACTTTCGTTAATAACTTTATTATCTTGCAATATTATTATACACCTTATCATATGTAGAGTTAAGTGTTTCCTTAAATTTCAACTAAAAATATATCAATTATACATTAATGGCTGGTAGGCTTTTTTATTATATTAAATTTTATTTTACAGCTAATCCAACAAGTAATAAACCGCTAACGATTGCCCACCTGTTGCGTTGTCGGTGTAGCCGTTGTTCTGTCGCCTTGTTGCGCTTGATGTCCTTGCTCAACATCTCTAACGAGCTGTTCATTTCGTTCAAGTAATCTTTCTGCCTCATCAAGTCGTTTTGTGCTTTCATCAATTCTTGTGATTGCTTGATGTTGATAGACTTCAATTCTTTCAATTCGCTCGCTTGCTTCACGGTTAAGGCTTGCGCTTCTGTCAACGGAAGCCTTGATTGTCTGATTAAGGTCAAGGCTTTCTCGTTGTTGCTCTTGAGCTCGTTCCAAGTGGTCAGTGGCACGTTGATAGTCTGAGTCGTTACCTCCATCGAAGATAAATCTGCCGAATAAGAGAATGAACACGGCAGCGCAAATGTAGTAAATCCAAGAATAACGGCTAATATAAGTTTTGATGCGTTCATACATAGCTACTCCCCGTCATACATGTAGTTGACATCAACTTCTTTACCAGCTACCATTCCGCAATCGCTATATTGCCATATTCTGATATTTGGATAATCGCATTGCGAATCATATTGGGCACACCATACAGGGACGCTAGGCATTTGGCTATATGCATATGTTTCATCCCACAATAAGGAATATCCACTATACACACCTACATTTTTAAAACCAGCTCCCCATAATATATTTACAAACTTGCTAATACAATTCGTCATTTCTTGGCTTGTCAATGCCCCAGCATTAATCATGTTACGTAGTTGTCTATGCTCTTCATAATCATACCAAATGCCCGCTTGTAAATGATAGTCAGTATATCCATAACTATTTAACGTATTAAGTACCCATTCTGCTTCTTGTACTGCAGTTACCTCATCGTATGCATGGCTGAAATAATACACCCCTACTTCAAGGCCCGCATTTAATGCTGCTGCGATATGCTGCTCAAAGAATTCATCAACAGTATAGTTCTCGCCCAATTTAATAATTACGAATTCATTGCCTTCGTCTTTAGCTTGTTGCATACGGTGCTCATCATAATAAGGTATTCCGCTTTCCGTCTCTTGCCATGCTGAAATATCAAATCCTTTTTTCATCGTTTGTCCTCCTTTTCTAACTGATCTGGAATGCCGTCCCCGTCTCTATCCACCCATAGGGCAAGGAACCCTACTAATGCGGTCAACACTGACGGAATAAAAATATGGTCGATTATGTTAATACCGACTGTAATTAGCTTGCCAAGGTCATCCGATACATGTCCTTTCACAAAGGCAAGCATGTATTCAACCACTACTAATAAGATAGGTACTAACATAACTAGCACCAATAACCGTGTAGCCAACACACCAGTAGGGTGGATATTGGCTATTCTGATATTTTGGAATATTCGCTTAGCCTTACCAATCAATTCTAGCTTATCTATGGTCATTAACAATCCCTCTTTCGTTTAACTCATTAATTCTTTTATGTGCTGACTTAACACTTTCCTTTGTTGCGCTTTGCTCTGTCGCAAGGTCTACAATTTTATCTTGCATTAAATCCACCGCACTATTTAATTTATCAATGCTTTTCGCAAGTGTTGTAATTGCTTGCGTATTGAGTTCTAAAGTATGAGTGTTGCCTTTGTAAACTTCCTCAATCTCTAGTCTTAACTTTAGTAGTTCATTTTCTCGTTCTGTCTGTACTTTTAAATCGTAAAGATGCACTACGACTGTTGAGATTCCTATCGCACCACTAATTAGTGTAATGGTTTCTATCAAATTGTATCCCCACATTATTTATCCTTTCCTAATTTCCGAAATAGTCAAACGGCCTTGGAGTGGGTCGTTGATTTCTTTAGTCGGCGGGTTATCTTCTGTTAACCACGTGCACACCCCTAACCGTAGTAATCGTGTAGGAATTGCATTCCTTGCTTGTGTTCCTTTTCCATCAAAATGGAAGCGGATCAGCCTCTGATTATCGAGGTCGCCGAACATAACCGACCCTACTGTTAAGCCATTGTCGTTTACTAAGTCAGCATACACCGAGCTGATTGGAGTAAATCCCTCGGGAATTATATAGTTCCCTTGAAAGGCTCCCCCATTAGTAGGTTTCTGAACTATTAACCACGTCCCTCCACGACCGTTGACATCTGACTCACGTTTAGGCAGTTTAGCAAAGTTTTGGTCATTGGGAGGTGTAATCGAAATGGTCGCCCATGGCGCCCCCTTAGCACCTACTACAACCGAATTCCCTATTCTCGTAAGTAGGAAATGACTATCACCATCCATCCATGATGAGCCTTTTGGTGTTTTGTATGTATATTTCTTTTGTGTAGTCGATTCTGCCGCACTACCACCACTTGATGTGGTCGGAATGGTAACTGTATTCCCTCCACTGATTGATAGTTGACCGTTGTTGAATGATAGAGTTTGAGGTGTTGCATTAGCACCAGCAGGACCAGGTGGACCTTGAGGACCTATTTCTCCTTTTGGTCCTTTCAACGAAAGTAATTGCTCAGCCGTAAAGTCTGAGTATCGGAATGGCTCGCCTTTATCCCCTTTGGGTCCTATAGGACCTGTGACACCTTGTGGACCTTGTTCACCTTGTTGCCCTCGTGGACCCACGTCACCTTGCTCACCTTTAGGTCCTGTTAATCCAATTGGCCCTTGTGGGCCTACATCACCTTTAACCCCTTTTAAAAGTTCTAATTGTTCTGTGGTAAAATCAGAGAATTTGAAAGCCTCTCCCTTTGGTCCTGGTGGTCCTTGCTCTCCACGGGGTCCTTGTTGTCCATCTTCGCCCTTAAGGCCTCGCTCGCCAATGTCTCCCTTAGGACCTACTGGGCCTTCTGGACCACGTTCGCCTTTAGGACCTTGTTCACCTTTATCGCCTTTAGGACCACGTGGACCGACGCCACCTGATCCCGAATAGTCAGCGACCTTGACGATATCGCTCTCTTCACCATCAATAATGCGTACTACGTCACCCATTCAATCGCCCCCTATCTGAGATACTAGCTTTTATCAAGATGTGTCCTTTTAAAATTTTAGATTTAGGCTTATTATTTGAATCATAAACAAAGACATCATAGATGTATCGACCGTGAGGAATATCACCATTCAATGTCAATTTGAATGTAACAATGGCATCTTCACTCACATTCTCTACCTTTGCAATGTTGAACTTTGCCACGAACTCCTCATCACTAGCATTGCCCCTCACCACGGCGAATAGGTTATCCGCCTGTATCTCCTTGTTATACTCTAACAAGAAGGAGCAAGGCACGCCCTGCTCCATCACGAAATTATGCTGTTTGATTTGATTCATCTTTCTTTTCCTCGGATTCTTGCTTGGGTTCTTCTTCGGCATCTTGTAACGCATCTAGCAATACATTTTGTACACAACCCTCAATAGGGCAACGTCCGTTTTCCAATAATACCGAACCGCACCATTCACAATATGTTTCTTTCATAATGAGTACCTCCTATTTCAACTCGCGGATTTTCTTGATTAAATCAATATCAATTTGCTTGAACTTATCTTTGATGTCATCAACGGGTAGCCCCTTCATCTGTTTTGTGAGGAAGGCTTCCTTCAATTGTTCTCTTTCCTTTTCAGCTTCCTTCTTTAGCACTTCGATTTTATCTTTTTTGGATGGCTCTACTGCCTCTGGCACGTAGTCTATGAACTCGCCGTTTACATAGCATTTGTAGTCGATGAATTGACGCTGCATTTCATCCCCACCTGTAACATACGTATGATTAGGGTAGTCACGTTTTGCAATCTCAATACACGCCTCTTCTGTTTCGCCATGCACACCGACTAATAAGGATGTGATACGTGTACCTTTTTCATCCAATACAAATACATATTGATTTTCCATGTTTATTCTCCTTTCTAAGAGATAAAAAATTGCACAAAAAAAGCACCTATACGGTGCTAGTATGTTATAATTGTCATAAGAACTCGATGTGAGTTAGGTTCATCACCGAAAGGTGGTGATACTATGCGTAATTATGAAAAGATTCAATTAATCATTTCCATTCTTACTTTAGTAGTTGCCATATTACAGTTACTTAAATAGTTTCTGATAATACAACGACCCTAGCGCTTACACGTTAGGGTCATCACACTGTGAATTGATTTTAAGATGAACCTAACGCCTTCACACATCGGGTTCTTCTTATTTGTAATTTCATTATATCATATTCTCCGCTCTCGTCAATGGACGAGGGCTTTTTTATGTTGAAAGAGGAATACAATGAAACTTATACAAAAAATAAAGCATGCTACGAAACGTCCTTATGTGGTATATTCTGTCCTAGGCTATTACTCCACCTACGATGAAGCGGTTGATGCACTCCAACAATCTCGCCAATCCCTAACACTTCATGAAGTCTACGAAATGTGGATACCGTCGCATGCTAAGAGTGTAAGCACTAACACTCTTAACAACTACGGCTCCGCCTTTGCGCACCTGGTTAGTATTCACGATGTAGCAATTGGTGACATCTCTTACCTCCAATTACAGTCAATCATTGACAACATGCTTAGTACTGGACTATCTTACAGTTCCTGCAAGAAGATCCGAACCTTAATTAGTCAATTATTTGACTATGCAATAATCAATGGATGGTGTACCACTAATTATGCCAAGTTCCTAAACCTTGGCCATAATAAGCCAGTACGACCACACAAGCCTTTCACTACCCAAGCAATCAACCGCTTATGGCGTTTAGAATCACCACTGCATGATATTCCATTGATTCTTCTTTATACGGGAATGCGTGCATCGGAATTGATTAATCTGAAAGCTCGTGATGTTAACCGTAAGCAACGAACGATTAAAATCACATCGGCCAAGACTAAATCAGGCATCCGTACTATTCCTATCCACGAACGAATATGGCCTATCATCGAGCGTAGACTCAATACTATTTACGTAATTCAGGAATGTCGTACCTATTCATCTCTAAGTAGAGAATTTGACAAAGCAATGAAAGCCATTAATGCCAAACACACCACCCACGATTGTCGCCACACCTTCGCTACACGCCTTGATAACGAGGGCGCCAATTACAACGCCAAGCGATTACTGCTTGGCCATGCTAGTGGAAACGTTACCGACGGAGTGTATACTCACAAATCATTAGGTCAATTGCGTAAGGCTATTCGCTTACTAAAATGACCAAGGGGGAAAAGCCAATGTTGAAGTATCCTCCAGGATATTTGCTGATTTCATTAACTTTCCAATAACATTTACAAGAACGTCAATTGTTTCAGCTACCAATGTCGCTGAAACTCTTGATCGAGACGAATGGGCAACCAGCGCAATATCTGCAATCAGCTTAACAAAATTTAAATATCAAAGTGCCCAAAACGGAGTTACTAAATTACATTGGATTGCCATTGGTAGTTAAATCCCTAACGCTACATATCTTACGGCGGGTGTTATTCCATCTGATGAGTAATCATTCCCCAAGCCACATAAGAACCTAGACTTATCCACAACTTTGCACCATGCTCCTACATTGAATTGAGGCAAAATTGATATTGCATTTGCATAAAAACATTTAGATTTGAAAGAAATAGGATATGTTTTATACCCATATTCACCGACACTCTCAACAGATATTCCCCCTTGGATAATTAGCCCCCCGAATGCCTCGCCAAAGCAGATATACCAGGCATTCTCGTTGCTAAAGTCGTACCGAACTCCTTTGGATTTTAGTAGACTCGTTACATCCAAATTAATATCACCAATTAATGCTTTTACAACCGCTAGTGTTGGTGCAAGGGCGGTGTTAGTATCTGCTTTATTTGACGTTAGTAGTTGAAGATCTGAGGAACTGTTGCCCTTTCTTACCGTAAGCCCTGTGTTATTCTTTGTGACGGTTACCTCTTTCGCATTAACGTCCGAACGGACGGAATTAACCGAGGATTCTACATCCCCAATAAGAGATTTGACAACGGCTAATGTAGGTGCTAATCCTGTATTGGTCTCGGCCTTATTTGTTGTTAATAGTTGAAGGTCAGATGTAGTACTACCTTTGCGAACTGTCAAGCCAATAGTGTTTTTTGTCACGGTCACTTCTTTCGCATTAACGTCCGAACGGACGGAATTAACTGAAGCTTCAACGTCACCAATAAGAGATTTAACTACAGCTAATGTAGGTGCCAATCCTGTATTTGTATCAGCCTTATTTGTCGTTAATAGTTGAAGATCTGAGGATGAGGATCCTTTCCTTACGCTAATACCCGTATTATTCTTAGTGACCGTTACCTCTTTATTCATAACATCGCTACGTAAAGTTCTAACAGAAGCTTCAACCCCACCAATAAGGGACTTTACTACTGCTAAGGTAGGCGCCAAACCTGAATTAGTATCAGAACTGTCTGTGGTTAGTAAATTAATTGGTGTACTATTCCCACCCTTATTTACATTAAAACCTTGTGTCGTTTTGGTGATTGTCACATCGCCATTACTAATTGACGAGTTTACCCCACTAATTGACGAGTTTACACCTGCGATTAACTCCTTCACAACTCCAAGCGTTGGTGCCAAATTCGTATTTGAATCGGATTTATTTGTAGTCAACAATTGTAAGAATGTAGGTGAGCCGTCACCCTTCTTAACGTTAATTCCAGTAGTAGATTTTGTAATGTCAGTAATTAAACTATCCCAATCAGCTAAGTACTGCCACGATGACCAGGCATTATAGAATGTCCGAGTCGCTATTTTAATATCCTTGCCTTGTCCGTAAGAATAAAAGGTCTGATTAATTATGTTCCCTTCCGTTTTGGTCACTTGAATTTGACCATACGAATAAATTTTGCTTGACGATGGCGCATTAGCCCACCCAAAATTACGAGCGTTTCCTTCGTAAATTCCTGGGGTCGTCAAGGAATTCCAGTCGCTTATCCCTGCTGGAATTGGTGTACCGCCTGCATATCTGCTGAGGTTATGGGCATTAGGGTCTGACTTATGTGCATTCAGCTGGCTTTCTAAAGAATTTTTAACTCCATCTACCATTTCTTTAGTTACATATATTTGACTGTTTAAATTAATGGTTACATTCTCTGCATTGCCGACATAAAATGTAATAGTAATTAACTTTTCATCCAACGAGGTTCCGGCTGTAGTATAACTCGCCTGTGATCCCGCATTAGTGTAGGCAAACAGTTTCTCTGTACCACTCTCACCGACCTTTGCAAATACGCCCAATTCACGAGCATAAAATCCTGTAGTTAGTCTACTGTTAGAAATAGTAGCTACTACATCAATTTCGCCATTCCCTTTTTTCTTAACAGCCTCAACCCCATTATCACAGATTTTGTGCTTAAGGTCAGTTAATAGCTCTATGTTTTCATTATCTGATACAGCGCCATCACCTAATGCAATTTTTGTAAAAATCAAAGGTTTTTTCTGATTAATGGACTCTACAAGCATGTTGTTACCAGCTAATGTTGTGGTTATTTTATTATAATTACTCACTACTTCCTCCTTTAAAACTGTAACCGACTTCTAATAGCGATTGCGCCAACTGGTTTACTTATAGGACCATTTGTCGTGATCGTTCTATCAGATTTTTGCGGCATAATATAAATTCGTTCAATTTGCGACACCGCCCCACTAATCCTCATAGGGGCTTTGCCAGTAAAGGCATGACTAAGCAAATACGATAGATGCGCGGGTTTATAAATCTCTACGACTCTTCTGATTTCATCAAGTGCATCTATTGTATTAACGATAATCTTAAACGTATTAGGACCTGTATTTTCTAGTACTATCGCATTCTTTGGTGGATACACCAAATTTACAATCTCTTGTAATTGACTTTCCGTAATTGTTTGTGCTCCACGCATTTTGACTAACAACAAATTACGCCGTTGGTCTATGGGCAAATGCTTATTCTGTAATCCATATACTCGCTCCCAATCATCTAAGCCCCAGGTTGCACTTTCCACAAATAGCTGCTTACATATATCAATAATAAGCAACCGCTGTTTCTCATGTTCTTCGCTTAAGGAATCTTGCGCTCCTTTAAAAGTATTGTCGTTGCTCAAGAACTTAGGCAAATATCGCAAGACATCTACTTTATAGGTTCTCAACAAATTAAACATCATACGACTTGTACCTCGCCTAATACAGCTAATTGATCCACACCTAATGTAATAGACTCGGTTCGACCATTTACCAATAATCTCGTATAATCTATCGCTCCTGCATCTAGTGCCAAACTACCAATTTTAGCAACTGATAACTTAACTGTCTGATTACCTTTAATTACCTGTTGTTCCAAAGCAATAAAATATGCTTTGACCAATTCCTTAAATACGTCTTTGCTAAATGCGCCTTCAGGGTGAATAGATAGATTAATTGTTGTAGGTTCCACCGTTTTTACTGTAACAACAGCCCCCATTGGGCGCACCTTGTCAACGTAAGATTGTACCTTAGCAACAATATCTTTGGATGCAGCTTTATATTCCGTATCTACGACAATCACTTTTACTGTTCCTGGGCCATTCCACGTAGGAATAACTTTAGCCCCTCCGACTCCTGCCACTGACATCGCCCACTCATAATAATGGTTAACATTACCTGATGTGCCAGGATTTCGTACATGATTTAGGTATCTTGTTCTAAGTTCTTCATCCGTCTCCGCTTCAAAACCGTCTTGCATAGGTTCGACATTTGAAACACTTAGCATCCCTGGTATCGACATAGGTATTACAGAAATCGCTTGCGCCGTTACATTACCAATACTACCAGGTATCACAGCCTCCACTTTCACAGTAGCCTGTGTATCCACCGTCACAGCCTCTAAGGTTTCAAACAACACGCCTGTTTGTGTTGCAAATTGACTCCCTTTAGGAAGTTCTCCATTGCCTTTTACCGTAACAAATCCAACAGCCTTTGTAGATTCTTTTCGAATTACTCCACTGTCGGCGGCCTTTCTTGTTAAGAAATCACCATATGCCGTATCACCAAATGCTACTTTGTATAGTTCTCCAAGTTCTACATAGGTTTTCATAAATTCAATAGCATTTGACGAAAATACATCGTACTCAAATGTACCCTCAAATTTGCTAAATGGTGATGTACACTGGTTTTGTAATTCCTTAAGTATTTCATCTGAATTAGGTATTTTAAACATTAATATTTAAACCTCCATATATTGTCGTAAGAGTGACAAAGCACTCTACTTTGTCCTGAACCTCTTCAAATTCAACACTATCAACAGATTTAATATACGGATTAACCATTAGGCATTCGATAATCACACGTTTCAACTCGCTATAGCGCTCACCTACACTCATCACATCACCAATAAATGGTTTAAGTTCTATTCCATATCTCCTAGAATAGGCTAGATATTGATTGCGTTCCGTCATTAAGGCTTTATAAACCCAAACCTTTAGTGCATCATCAGCAGTCACTTTAATTCGATTACCAAGACTATCGAGTTTGAAAGTATTATGTTCAAAATCCCAATCATATTCAATGAATACGGGTAATTCTTGCTCTCTTTCTTGTATGGTTAAGCCACCTACAAAAGGGAACTCCGCACTCATAGTTTCACCACTTTCTGCCCAATATAATATAATTGTTCTTCTTGACCGTATACAGGGAATACCGTTACCTCATCCCCTACTCGGAGCGTATCCGTCATAATGATAGTATCTGTATAATCGTTATGAATATCATGGGTATGGCTAGCGAACTCAGCATATCCACCACCACCTGAACGAGGCTGTGTTGCACTTATGATATGCCCTTTTGCTTCCCGATAATGATCTGGCTTCCAATAATCATTAATATAAATCTGTTCGTTGGTAATATCGATGTTATCGACCCTAATTACAAGGTTTGGATATGGAGAGGTAACAACACCTATACGCATTCCCATAGGTTGTTCGCCTTTTGCAATTCCATGGATAGTGTCCACTACCTTTGCCATAGAATGCGCCGCGCTCGGTATATCATTGTACATAGTGTATCTCTACCTTTCTTTTACTTTGTTTCTTTGTTGACCGCCGGCCTTTCCCTTGAGCGGCCTTTTCAGTTTTTTTAACTTCGCGCTCATTTCGTTTTGCTTCCTTTTCTTCTAAAGAATGATCTACTTTTTCTTCGGTCATAATATTTTCAAACTCAATCTCTAATTTCATCGTGTGTTGCCCATTTTGGAAAGTATGGGTATCACTTTTAATCCAAAATTTACCGCTCAATTGAGCAATGATATCGCGTATCTCAATTGAATACGAAGATAAAGCATCGTAATCTCCTAAGCAATCAATCGTACCACTACGCTCTGGCCCTTTAAAGATCGCCTTTACCTCTTCAGCGGTGTTTTTGTTTTTACTCTCCTTGTAAACCTCTTGTATCATGGAATATCGTTTGATATGGTCGTCATTACTTTCATAACGAATTAAGTTACCTTTATCATCCGTAACCATCACCTTATTGACCATGTTTTCGATACTTTCCTTGTAGGATGAATCCGTAATATTCCTATACTGGTCGATTACTAAGCCCTCAATTAATGAGCCTTTTTCTATAACATCTAACTCATCGCCCTCCATCATGGTTTGGTATTTCTTGCCAGTCTTTTTAGAGGCCTCTGTATATGCCATAACAATAATCTGGTACCCTGATTTATTATTCGCAATAAAGGTCATCTTTTCTTTTGTTTCAGCCAAATTACCTACTTTAATTCCCATTTCCTTACATACAGCCTTAGTGATATCCTCAGCTGTCATGTTAGTAAACTTCCTAGTAGTTTTTGACTTACTTAATACAAAGAGATTATCGTAACATGTCACCGTAATCGCTGATGCAGATGTTTTACGCTCCGTTGCATAAATATTACCTACAAATTGAAGGTCCCCATCTTCGGAATACGCCTTTACTGTTTCCCCTATATTCAGCGCATATACTGGAAAGTTCGGATCTCTTGGATCTTGCGTATAAGAAAACTCTAGTTTTCTAGCCGCCTGTATCCTTGAACCTGACCATGTAGCAGAATTAACTAAATGAGTAATGTCATTTTCAACAGAATCTATATGTTTAATAATCATCATTTCACCTTTAGCTTTCTAAGTTGGCTTAGATTATTAATCGCCAAGTTCTTTAAATCATTAGATTGGATAATGCGTTCATATTGTTTGTAATTTCCATAAGCTTTTTTGGCTGCATCTAATACATCTGAACCTCGATTAAATAAGGTTGCCGTTGTTGGCTTACTTTCCATTGTCGGTCTATCTTTTAAACCTGTAGTAGAATCTACCGCCTTTGTTTCATCACTTACGGTGGATGTGTTCAAATCTTTGTACTCTTTAAAACTAAGAGTAAAATACAAATCCCCTGTATTTTCTTGTTTCTTCCATGGAAATGACATAATTGCCATCATTAAATTAATAGGCCCATCGGAAATAATCACACGAACTGGCTTTTTAGATACTGACCACTTTTCAATAAGCGATACAATTTCTGATGGCTTTCTTTTATCACCTACGATAAAAGGGTAATCTTTCGCTGGAAAGAATCCATCAAACGAAAGTGTCTTTAGTTTAGGATTGCCAAATAATAAGACCTCACCAATTTGTGTAATGTCTACAGATTTATGTTCTTGTTCAAATCCTACATCATACTTTGTAGGGGTCACGGGCAAGACTAACCGTTCATTCCCTTGGGATAAGATAATAGTAGGGTACTGATTGCCACTTTTACCCATAATAACGGATAGGTAGGACAATGCCCTACCTATTCCTGCTACTAATTTTGCCATTAAACACCTCCATAGTTCGTTTCAGCGGACGCAATCATAGAAAATAAAGAATGTGCAATTCTATCAATATCAGCCTCTTCACGTACTACAAATGTATTGCCACTAATAGAATAGTTATTACCGCCACTATTCGCACCGCTAAATTGTTCAGTTAACATTTTTTCGGTAGTTGCATGTGGGTATATTCTTGATCCGCTAGGTAAATCTACAATCTCACCGCCACGTTCATTAATTTCAGTCCAGCCACCGCCAAAGTAATTACTACCTGTCGCATGGCCACTTAATTTTAAACCTGTAATAGATGAGCCTTTTTCCATAGCAGAATTTATTCCACCACCAATGGTAGATAACGCTTCTTGCCCAAATTGTTTTAACGGCCCCCATACATTTTCATTGAACCATCCAACGATTCCGCTCCACGCTCCCTTTACCGCACTACATGCGCCATCAAAAGCGCTTGTAATTGCATCGGTAGTGCTTTGCGCAAAATTGCTAATTGGTTGCCACACGGTAGAGCTAAACCAATCTGCTAACGGTGAGCATATAGAAACGATACCATCATAAGCCATTGCGACTACACCCACTATCGTATTAATGATAGGTGTACATGTGCTAACAACAGTATCCCATGTATCACTAAACCATTGCTTAATGCCATCAAAATTAGAAACAACACCATCATATATGCTTTTCCATGTATTAGAGAACCACTGCTTTAATCCCTCAAGATTATTTGTGATTCCTTCATAGATACTGTTACCTATTTCTTCACCAAAGATAGCGCCACCAACACCGCCAATTAAGCCCCCTAACGCACCACCTACGGCTGTACCAATGCCAGGTATGATAGAGCCTAATGCCGCTCCACCCATAGCTCCTAATTTGGCACCAGCTAAACCACCTGCCAAACTACCAGCCATGCCACTTGCAGCTTTTCCTTTATTCTCAGATGTAGCGATATCATAAGCACCCATGGCCAAAGATAAAGGTATTGCCGCCTTGCCTCCGACTTTCATTAAGCCTTCTTTGCTTATTCCTTTAAAAGACTTAGCAGACACTTCGCCAATGCCTTTCCTGATTTCATTACTAATGCCCCAAGATTTTTGTGCAGTAGATTTAGCAACCCCTAAAGACTTGCTTCCTACGATTTTAATAACATCACGAGACTTGCCGCCTAAAGCTTTAGTCATATCCCAAGATTTACGTACTGCGCTTTTAGTATTATCCCAGGCTTTTCGACCATACTTGCGACCTTTGCCACTAGCAGGAGTTGAAGGTGTATTAGTAGGATAGTTATTCGGATAATTAGGGGTTGTGTTCGGTGGATAATTTGAAGGTCGCTTGCCTCCGCTGCCTCCTGGCAAGCCCGGTAAATTACCTTCACCAACTCCAGGCAATAGTTTGGCAGCATTTAAAGTGACCTGTAGGGCATTTACTGTCATTTCGCCAACAGTTCCATCTCCACCGCCAGAGGAACTTCCTTTACCTTTCTTAAATAGGTTCTTTATTTTCTTTCCGAATTTAAAAGCTCCCACGCCAGCTACCGCCAACGCAATTCCAGATAAAATGGATGGCAGGCCTTCCATTTTTACGGTTTGCCCTACTAGCTCTTTAACCGCAGATGTAATGCCGTCTATGATAGATTTAACATTGAGCCCATTTGTCTCCACATTCTCAGCAAATCCAGCGAACCAATTATCGATGCCTTGTACAATCTCACGGAAACCTCCAATACCACCGCCCATAATTTTTGTAGTGAAAGAGTCCCAGTCTCCTGATAGTTGCTCCAAATCACCTTTTAGGCTGTCCATTCTAATGTTGGCCATGTTTTGCGCAGCACCATTAGAATTATCAATCGCACTCGCTAACTTATCAAAATCTGCATCTGAGGAATTAACCAAAGCCAATAACCCAGACATAGCTTCTTGACCTGCCAACATAGCTGCCACTGAAGCTTTACTTTCTGGAGTTAACTTACTCATCCCGGAACGAATATCTTTAATAATATCTCTAAAAGGCTTCATTTTGCCATTAGCATCTAATATATTGAGCCCTAATATTTGCATCGCTTCAGCAGAATCATTTGTAGGTTTGACCATTCTTGTCATCGTAGATCGTAACGCTGTACCAGCTTCACTTCCTTTGATGCCTTGGTTAGCCATAAGACCAATTGCAGTTGCGGTATCTTGAACTGTGAAACCTAAAGCACCAGCTACTGGTGCAGCATATTTGAAGGTTTGCCCCATAAGAGCAACATTCGTATTCGAATTAATAGCAGCTGCTGCCAATACATCCGCAAACATAGCGGAGTCTTTAGCTTGCAAACCAAAAGCAGATAAGCTATCTGTCACAATATCAGCAGTCATAGCCAAATCTTCACCAGATGCCGCAGCTAAGTTCATGATACCCGCAATACCGTCTATCATCTCTCCGGTCTTCCAGCCGGCCATCCCCATATAACGGAATGCTTGAGCTGATTCTAATGCGCTGTACTTTGTATCCGCACCCATTTGGATTGCTTTCTCTTTAAGCCGATTAAATTCATCACCTGTAGCTCCTGAGATAGCTTTTACCGCTGACATCTCTTCTTCAAAGTCTGCATAGCCTTTTACAGCATCAAATACGCCAAATCCAATGCCTGCCATGCCTGCCATTTGTGCAGTTGCACCAAACATTGCTCCACTTACCGTATCCGCTGCCTTACCTGCGACACCAGATAAGTTCTGCTTCACATTTACGGTTGCGGTATAGACCTTGCCTTTAAATTTGTTCAGTTCATCTTTTATCTTTTTAACGGTAGGAGTAGCGTCATCCTTAACTCGAAGCTTAACAATAGTATCCCTTGCTGCACGTTTAAACTTATCTAATGTACCGTTAGCCTCTTTGATTTTATTACTGATGCCTTGGGCGGCGCCTGAAGCCGTCCCCATACTCTTTTCAACAGAGGATAATCCCGGAACTAATGCTTTTGTTGACTGCGATAACCCATCTGTGGAATTTTTAGCTTTCTTTATTCCGTCTGTAAATCCCTTGTCATCAAGAGATATTACAACGCCTAATATTTCTGTATCAGCCACCGAATACCTCCTTTATAGCAAGTTTAGCGACATTTACCTGATCTTCTCGTTCTTTGTTCATTCCTACATAGCACATCACTTTTTCTGCCATAGATAGGTTAAAAAAGTATTCAAAAGTATGACCTTTCAGTACTAGATAGGCGGCCGTAGCCGCCTCCCAGTCTTCTTCTATTACTTTTTTATTTCATCTAAAATAGCGTAGTCAAGCTTCTTGCCCATGCCAACTGCACTAATTAATATAGTTGAAATCCCTTTGATTTCGCCGAAGTCAAACAGTTTGTTCACAATATCGATTGGATCATGACAATCATATGCCTCCTGTAATTCTTTGTCCTTCAAATTTGGTTCTTCAATGCAATTATAAACTAAGTATTCATCGCCACCTTCGTCCAGCCCAAATGCCTCTGCCATTAAATACGCAGATGGTTTCTTTGCCACTACCTCACCAATAGAAGTCATAATAGTCATTTTTTGAGCCTTGCGCTCTTTAATCTCTTCACGTTTTGCAATTAAATCACTGATTGATACTGCCATATTTGTAATCCCTTTCTATTAGTCAATTGATTCAATATACTTTAAGTCTTCTGGTGTAAAACCAAACGGAATTTCAGTTTCCACGACTTTACCTTTTTCAAAGTGTAACGGCGTTAATTTCGTAAACCACACATTATCAATAGTAAGGCGCTCTTTTTGACCCTCTACCGCATCAGGATCATCAAGCAACCCAGAAATGACGGAACGAGGATCATGCCCTGCACACCATGCCTCATGTAATTTTCGGAAGTTTCGATTGATAACATTTTTGATCTTAAACGTACCCTCACCTTTTAACGCTGTAGTTTTTGAGTCAACAGAATTACCGATAATTACATCTTCACGTTGTGCCTCTACAGTACACTCAAAACTCTCAATTTCAAACACTAACTCGCCGTCTAACCACACTTTGCCGTGAGATCCATTCCAACGACGACGACCTCTGTATTTTACATCTTCGCTTGCTCTTGCCATGTGTTATTGCCTCCTATTACATCGTAAAGCTAATTTTTAAATCTTCCATTGCATCCACGAATTTAACCTTACCAGCTAATCCAATTTCAGAACCAGTGTTGTATTCACGGATTTGCATTGGAGTCATTGTAGATACATCCTCGCCTTTAATGATGGCATAGTCTTTTTGGAACTGTTCATCAATATCTACGGTGTTGCCTGCTCGATTATCTAATACATTGCCTTCCAATTGTCCGAAATATACCAAAATTGCCGAAATAAATAGCATTTTATGGTTGTAATCATTGATGTATTTACCAACATAGTATTTTTTGAACGTATCCCGGATATCGTCTGTTACCATGTCCACGCCTTCCATAATTTTGATTTTACGGAACTCTTGGCCTTCATCAGTAGTGAATGTTTGTAAGGAATTGCATGCACGTGCGATTTTAACTCCTTCACCATCTTCTTCATCAAATAAATGTAACTCTCCACGATCAATGCGGTCAGTCAAATCTTCAAATACTTTAACAGATTCTACCTCTGTCAATTTAAAGTACGTTGCTGAGCGGTCTAGTGCAAGACCTGCAAGAATACCTGCAATACGGGCTGTATATTCAATAGCAGTATACGTTTTGTATGTAGGTTTACCGGAGCTTTCCTTGCCTTTAACCACCTTAATTTCATCTGCACAGAAATTAATAATGCCTTTATGATCTGCTGCCACATTAGCAACAACAGCTTTCACTGTTTTACGAGCATTATTACGCTCCGCTTTTACATAAGATGCTAAATCTTGTTGATCTTGTTCCGTACCTGTAGGCGCTGCAATGTAGTTGTATCGAATGTGCTTCAATTGTTTTAACAATGTAGCTTGTGTGTGTTGTGCACCTACTACATCTTCTTTCGGTAATGTATATACTAATACTCGCAATGGAGTTCCATCTAAACACTTTTTAATCAAGTCTGTAGTCGCTTCATCAAATACTTTGCTTGGGATTTCAGAAACATCTGAGATGCGATATTTGTTACTCACATCTGTTGTTTCACATTTTAAAATCAGCACTACAACCCCACGCGCCGACCGTTTAATGGCTGTTACCCCCTTAGTTTTAAAGTCAATCAAGACCTGCGGTAAACCAAATTTTTCTGTTTCATTCGCCATGTTCATTCTCCTTTAAATTAATATTATTTAAACGCAATGACAACGTTTGCATTAACTCTGCTTTTATGAATCCAACCTCTTCATCTGTAAAGACGTCGGCAAACTCTAAATTAAAAATGAAGTGCAATACTTCATCCATAAACGTATGCTCAAAGCCATTGATAGTAATATGCCTATCATCGACTGCGAAGCCTGGTCTAATTAAGCATTCCAAACTATCCGACATATCATATAATTCGGATCGCTTAATTCTTCCTTGCTTATCCTCCATCGTCCTAAATGCGATATCAATTTGCACCGTTCTATCAAAATAGGTATCGTCTCCTATCCCAGTATGCACAAACATTTCTACATAAAAATAAGGCACATTCGACTTTTCTACGTTGTCGAAATATACCTTATAATTTGGATATTTACTTTTTAAAAGCTCTAACAGAGCCTTTTGTATGTGCCGTAATCTAATCATCTAATAGGTTCCTCATAATCACCCTGGTATTGTTAAGGAATTTACTTTTAAACCCTACCATAGACCTATGCAGCATTTTACGACCTTTCACAAATCCGCCTTTTGGTGTCCGATGACCATACTCAACATGGTTCGCATACTCTGTATTATTGTACACTTCTACAGACCCACCATTAACAGGTGTACGTTTCCATGCATTACGAAGTGTACCTGTATCAACAGGGGTTTTCATCTTCACATCATTGGTGAGCAATTCTGCTTGTTGTGCCAACAATGTATCCCTATGCTCTGGATGCTTTGCAAGTATTCGTTTCCATTTTGAGTTCAGTTTATCAAAACCATTAATTGTTACTCCCATACTACGCCTCACTAATCCTAAATAATGCTATCTCTTGATGCGACATGTACTTGAACGGAGTATCAGAGCGCATAACAAAGGTCTGTCCTTTATGCTGAATGGTGATGATGTCATTCTCTTTCACATCATATCCAATCGGCAACGATAGTCGCAAATGGTCTTGGATCATAAACGCCCTATCTGTAGATTGTCCATTCATGCTACTTTGACCGGTTTGCCCTAGCTTGCAAGGTACATTCGTATATATATCTTTCATTTCATATACGTCTGCTCCTATATCATCGGTTGTTTCTACTTGCCTAGCAATCGTACATCTGTCCTTATACATGTACTGAGCAAGTAACGCACTACAGGGGTTAAGCATTAGACCATACCACCTTACGATACAAATTCAGCTTAGGCTTGATAGAATTGAAGTCTTGTTCACTAATACATCCAATCGGTGACATATCAGTTACAGCCCATGTAAACTCTACATCATTTTCTTTTAGGGACTTCAACGGACCTTGTGATTGGTTCAATGTATCCTTGCTATACTTAACGGCAAGTTCAGCACCAGTATACACCAACGAACGAGGGAAATCTGTCCTATGGCAATAGTCCATACAATCTAATACGAATTTTTCAGCAAATAAAGAAATAGGCTCTAGGCTTTTTTCATGCACAGCAGTATCCACCATAAACAACATTCGATTAGCAGTATCTGTAATACACTGGACCGCCTCTTCATAGCTTATATATTTCACATTTCCCATGCCACACCTCCTTTTGGGTACTAAAAAAGCACCCTATGTAGAGTGCTTAAAATATAATTTCTTGCCATAATTCCTCTGGCATTTGTTCAAAAGGTTGATTATTTGCAATAGCATTAGCAAGTTTTCTTGTGGTTTCATTTATGCTATCTACAGAATCATCTAATGGGTCGCAATAAATAGCTCTATCTAAAGAATGTTCACCGAACGTAGATAAATATAAATCATGCATTTTATTGCATCTCTCTATTGCTTTATAGTATTCTGTATCATTCATCAACTCCACCACCTTTTACGCCTTTAAAATCATGCCAACAATAAAATGTAAATACTCAATATCATCTGAAATTGTAGCATATTCATAAGAGTTTGTTTTGTAATTAAACTTCTTTATATGTCCATTTTCGTTGGGAGAAAAAACACTTTCAAGTCCCATGCTTAGAATTTCTGAAGCATGCTCACCATAATCCTTACCTATATATGGGTTTATAAAATTATCAGCATATGTGAGCTCTCTTCCATATCCTTTATAATTTAATAGCTCGCTAAGATATTGTAAATGCTCCCCTTGTACTCTAATGCTTCTATACTCTAGAGATAATCTCAATGCATCTTTATTGAAATGTTCAACCATATGACCAATTTCATGGTATGGTGTAGTTTTTTTTACGCCATTCATCGCAATGGTTATATAGTTAGAATCAGAATCATATTTACCCTTAATAAAATCAACTCTGCCATTAGGAGTTCCATAATGGAAGTATCCTCTACTAGCTTTATGGGCACAAATTTTACAATTATTGTCTTGTACATATTGCAACCAATCACTCGGATAGAATGAAAACGCTTCTTGCAGCATTGTTTTATTTTGCTTATTGCCATATTTAGCCCACATCTCTTTTGGTACGACAGAGCCCATCTCTCTGTATTCACTGAATACTTTCTTCAACGCCTCTTTATCCCCTATGATGTCGACTATCGAATGTTTCTCAGCAACCATTTTACCTAAGTTTATTATATCTTGAGGATTAGCTTTTGACAAATCAATATTAGCCATTTTTTTGCGTATCATATCTGCTGTGATTTCTTTTGTAGGCTTATCTGATAATACTTCTTTTGTTGGTTTATTTGCCTTTTGTTCAGTACGCCACTCACCAAACGTCTTAGATTTATCTACATACACCGCTTTCCAGTCTTCATAAGCCATATTTCGTGGGACTTTAGTATATTTTACTGTATCCCCTTTTTTTGAAGGCTCTACTTTTACTGTACGTGATCCACTAGTTCCCTTTTTAGGCCCTAATGCACCAGCTATGGTAGAACGGCACCTAGGATGTAATGGCGGTACATTACTGCCTACCTCTGCTTCATCCAAAGGGTATACATTATTATCGTGATTCCGACATACCGACGATGTTCGCTTATCCAGGGTTGCAATAAATTGAAAATACCCCATCTTAGCCTCTCGTAATGAGTCAAGAGTAGCTTGATTATGAATATAGTTGAGTTCCGTCCGAACCAATCGAACAGCATCGCTTTTGCCTACTTCCATTCGTTTTTGTACTTCTTTGGCTAGCGTATTAACAGATACACCCCGATGCACGCCATTCACAATAGTAGCTTGTATTGTTTTGGCGAGCTTATCGGAGTTCTTCCATATCCGTTCACTATAGTTTTTACCGCTCCAAGGGGTCCTTAGCACATCTTGCATACGTTTACTATCTACAGCAACTTGCAAGGGCCCATTGCCACGTTTAGCGAGTTCATATGCAGAATGTAAGCGGTTGTCTTTATACGCCTCTTTCAGAAACCTTGTTACCGCCCTATCTGCATGCTGACCTAGCTTATCTAGCTCAATGAGCGTTTCACTATACAGCTTATCTAGTCTAGATATACGGGACCTCATAGCAAGAGTATTGAGTTCTAGTAATGTTTTTGGATTGCCTGTTTCTTTGTATTCCTTCACATATTCTTCAATATCTTTTCGCCAAGTCCTATATTCTGTGCCAGTAATCAGCTTTCTAGCCTCTTCCTTACTTAAGCCGTTATCTCTAGCAAACTTACCGTACAACTTTTCTATATTCCCCTGGATGCGTATCGCTGACCTCTCATATTGGGATGTCAGCTCTTTTTCGATCGTTTCACGGCTCTTTTTATTCCATTCTTCCTCTCGTTCGATACTGCGCTTTGCCCAATATGATTCAGCGCCCATAGTCCTAACCTAATTTGTGTACGAATTTAACGATGCGAATTTGTTTAGGCTCGTATACACGTTTCCAGTTTTTAGCATCTTTTAACTCTGTACGAGATACAGACTCTGCATGTGCACGGGATTTGTTTTGCCATGCTACTCCACGTGGATGCATAATAAACGCTTTACGCATGATTAAGTAATCAATACCAGAGCCTTTCTTTTCATCACGATCAACTGCCGCTTGTTTTAAGCCCACTGGATTACCTACCCCATAGGCAATTGCACCCTCGCCAAATAAGTATGTTGTGTATTTATCTGTTTCAACAGGGCAACTATCATCCACGATAACACGGCGACCCATGTATGTATCAAAAGATAACGCATCAGATTGACGAATTGTTTGGATTAAATTCAATTTATCCAAATAAGACTTTGTAGCAGAGTGCATCACTACTGCTGTTAAGGAGTTTCGTGCGTCCCCCATAAGTTGCATTGCATCAATGAAAGCCTCCCCTGAGAAGTTTCCTGCTTTACCTTCTTTCACAGAAATATCAAGGATATGATCTGTCATACTAGTAGAAGCGAACACACCATCAAGAATATTCAACAACTCTTTTTGATGGTCGCGAGCCCAGAATCCTGCTGCCAAATCACCAATCGCTTTCATTGGGTCTGTACCTGCCAATTGTGCAGCTAAGTCAGTAGAGCTCCACATTTTAGCACGACGAATAGTAGTAGATGTATCCTGGTTAGATGTAATTTTATCTGCCGTTAAGTCTTGCCCTTCCACTACATCTTCAGAATCTCCAGTTAAGTCGTTGAAAAACGGCATATTGTGAACTTGTGCAGGTTCGCTTGCTAATTTGTCAAAGCGAGAATCGCGAGTGATAATTCCAGATTGGAAAATTGCAGATAATTGAGCCGTACGATTGACTACATAATTCGCAAAAAACGGCGTAGGATTAATGATGTCTTGTAAAGTTGTTCCCATTAGTTACCTCCCATGGTTAAAAATTAATCTCGACACCTGCTTCACTTGCTAATTGTTTAGCTCGCACAGGGTCTTTAGAGAATAGTTCTGCTTGTTGCGTTAGATTGTAATGTTCTTTAGAGAATGGGTTATTTGTAGGCGTACCGCTTCCTTTATTAGGGTCATATTTGAATTTAGGGTCGCCTTCAGGTTTGAACAAGAATGCTTTATTTGTTTTTAATTCCTTCAATTGTTCATTTAAGCCAGTTACTTTGCCATCTTCACCAAGAATGAGTTTAGACTTATCAATCAAGTTAGCTACGAGTTCAGCGTCCTGAGCCGTATCACCGATTGCTAATTGAACAGCAGTAGATATTTTCAAATTCTTCAAATCTTGCTCCGCTTTTAAAGCATTAGCTTTATTTTCGGCTTGCAGTTTAGTGATTTTATCTTTAAGAGCTGTAATATCACCCTCACTGTCCTTTAATGTCTTTAACTGCTTATCACGATCTGCAACAGCAGTTTCAAGGTTTTTCTTTTCCGCGTTAACCTCGTTAAAACGCGACTTCGGAACATATTCACCATCGAGAAATTCTTTAAATTGTTTTGTCGCTTCGTCAATTTTATCCTCTGCGATACCCAATTTTTCTAATAGTTCCTTAAATGTCATATGTTTTCTCCTTCCGGTTTTTACCGTGGTTTACCTGCCACGAGTTACTAGAGATTAAATTTATATATATATATGACTATTGGTCCCCGTGTTCATCATCGTCATCATGGTCGTTTATAGAGCCATTGTCACGATGTTCATGTTGCCAATCATCATAAATACCATTGTTAGATTCCGCCTCTTCGGCTTCAATTTGTTTAAGTTCCTCGTTTACATCTTCAACAAATGGGTGATGTGCGAGAATACTGCGTTTAGAAACAACTCCCATTGATTGAGAGCACATGTTAACTAAATCACTATCATTCTTAACCGATGTACGAGTCCATGTTTGATTGATGGTTATCTTGTCATTACCATGAAATTTACAAATAGCACGAATGAGTTGATTAAATCCTAACTGGAATTCTGTTTCCATCATGCCAGCTTTTAATTCAAGCAACGTATACAAGAACTTCATTGCCTCGCCACTTGTTCCATCTAAGCCTTGTTGCTGTGGATCCACACCTTGCCCCATATCGAAGATAGCTTTACGAGTAATAGCAAGAAGTTCTTTACGTGCTTCAATCGGAATATCAATCGTTAATGTAGAAATACCGCTTTTATCATCAGGACCAGTAGAGTCCATTTGAATTGCCTTATATTTCTTCATTCCATTTAAAAACTCGGCTAAATCTTCGCCACCATAATTAGTCAGGACAAATATAACTTCTTGCACATCCTCAAGATCATTTAAGAAACCGCTGTATGTTTTGTCATACACATCAATAAGTTTCTTAATTCGGTTTAAATCAGGCGTATATGTAGCATTGTTAGCAAACGGAATAAAAGGAACTGCGCCCATATCATGTGGCATAATATCGACTTCAACCATAGCACCAGTAGGGTCAATCATTGCAAATGCTAAATAAGGTTGGAGCTGGTCTACTACATCACCGCTTCGAATAGAGAAGGCTTGTACTTCTTTATCGTTCCAAAATTCATAAACCGTGATGTTTTCACCTGCTTCGTTTGTGTCTTCATACACCCTAAACACGCCCTCTAATTTAGTATTGATATGATTATTCCATACAGGCACGATTTGAGTTGCCGGAATGGTGCCCCATTGAAAGTTCTTCTCTTCATCTATCCAATAATGAACCCAAGCGATACCGCCATTTGTAGCTTTAACGCATAAATCTTTACATTTCTTTTCGTAAGCGTCACCTAAATCTTCAAGAATAGCATCGTTTAATGCATCATTCTTAACGTCAAATATAGGTGGAGCTGTAAACATGTATGCGGTTTTTTGATCCACAAGCAAAGGGTAAAAAGAATAGGCGATACGATTATCTGCTTGATGCATAGGGTTAAACGTGTCGCCTTTTCGTTGTGCCTCTTCCTGGCTTTTGGGTTTTTCTTTTAGATAGTTGATATCGTTATCTACCATGTAATAGCGTTCAGATACCATCATTTGTGAAATTACATCACCATGTCGAGGCATGTGCTTTTTAATTAGCTTTTTAATTAATTCAATGTCCAATCTTTCACCTTCCTTATTTCAATATACGAACGCCCTTACGCCCATCAAAATCTTCCATGGCGTATCGCATGGCATCCATTAAATGGTTAAAATCATCAATAGGCTTGTTGATTCGATTATCGAATTTATCTACGTCCCAAGTGTAACTATTTATTTCTGTTAAGAAGTTCACACATCTAGGATGAATGATAATCTTATAATCTTGTATTAAAGATATACCCGCACGAATAGAATCAGCCCCTTTCTTTGCACTCCGTATATTCCTAAGGCCATGCTTACGCAAATAGGCAATAGATTTGGGTTCGGCACTATCTGCACGTATCCGTTCTTTGGCATAGCCCATTTCTGTCACTTTAGTCAGGATATCTTCATTACTCATACCCTTTTGGTACATCTCATCGAATACATATATTTCACGGGCTACCGTATCCACCAGCCCACAAAATAATGTACTGGGGTCGTTGACATACCCAAAATCCATACCAAATGCGGACTTTACACTCGGCCGTTTCGCTATTTCTTCTACATCGAATACTCGCTCTTCCCAATTATCGAATACTAGCCCTTCTACTATGCCCCAATCCTCTTTCGAAGAATAGACTATATCTTCATAGCTCTTAGCTATGCCCACCGTTTCGAGCGTTTTGCTCTACTCTACTCAGTTCACTTTAACAAGCGCTTTTCGATAGTCGTTAGACACTATAAATATCTCACGATATACCCTTTGCACGTAGACATTTTTAATAACTCATTATTTTTAGCGCATTTGTCTACTGTACTTCTACTGCATCCGATTTCACGGCTTAGTTGCGTACAACTATCGCACACAATTTCTTCTCCAGTAATTTCGTTTATCGCTACAACTCTTCTAGCATTAGATGGCTTGTAATTTCGTTTAATAGTCATCAAACCAGTAGCATATGCATGCTTTTGATTTTCAGAATAAGTACTCCATTCAAGATTTTGCACATTATTGTTTAGCGCATTTCCATCTATATGGTTTACCGTTTCTTTATTTTCAGGATTTTCTAAAAAAGCACTAGCAACTAACCGATGAACCTGTAGCAATCTAGATTTGTTATTTCTCCATAACTGTACCCTTGCCCTAGGTTTATGCCCTCGGTTATCAATTTTACTTATTGTAAAGAATAACTCCTTACCTTTCAGCTTCATCGGTCGCCCGTTTTTATCATTCACAATTCTATCTACGCTGCGAACCTTTCCTGTGTTAGAAACCTCATAAAGACCTTCATATCCTTTAATAGTTTTCCATAGCTCAATCATTGCTTACCTCCTATTTTTGAAGTAATAAATATTTAATTGGTACGGGATTGTACATCACTGTAGTTCCCCCGTTTAGATGGGTTTATTAACGTCTCGGCAATCGGGGTTTTCCACCGAGACCTGCTGTTCTATATCGACGAGGGTTCTTTTTCATCTCCTCAAACAGTATTAGGTCAGAGTCACTCAAGAACTCGTTACACAGATAATTCGTTGTAATGGCTAATATATTAGGACTATCTGCGTCAAAGAATCGCTTTTTCAACCAATGTTTATCCGACCAGGGGTTAAAGGTGAGCACTACTTGATGATACATTCCTTCGGGCAATCGTCCACGTATGGATTCATCCAATCTATCGAATGCTTCCTCTGATGTTATCTCAAAAGCTTCTTCAATCCACAATCTACATAAGGATCCCACATCAACCGTAATAGATGTTACTTTTAGCGGATCATCCAACCCACGAAATAATATTTTCTGCCCAGTCGGTATATAAGTGATTTCTAATGGAGAGGTAGAGCATTTGAAATATCTATCCAACTGCAAGCGTCGTATCGCCCATTTTAACTGGGCAAAACAACTATCACGAAGTGTTCGCTCTACCTTACGCACTACGAGCCAGTTGATATGTGGATTCTCCACGATCTCTGTGATGACCTTCAACGATTGTGTAGAGGACTTCTTGCTAGCACGGCTACCTTTTACCACTTTATACCGCCCCTTAAATCGCCAAAAGTCGCCATAGCCCTTTCCTACGATATCAGGTAGATATACGGTATTAGTCCGCAATCTTATCACCGCCCATAATGATTACTGGCTGTACATCTATGGTCGTATCTCCACTCAAAATCCTATGACGTTTAGCCATTAACTCTAGTGCTTTAAGCCTTGATTTCTCATCAGGCGGCTTATCGATAATACGGGCTTCTGAGATTCCCTCGCCTAGACCTTCGATGACAACCTGCTTTTCATTCGATAGCCCCAATGCAATTTTAGTCAATTCATACTCAACCTGCTTTGCCGTCATAATATTTTCATCTAAGTAGGCATCTCGTAATTCTGCAACTCTTTGTTTAATGTTTGGATTTGTTAATAAGGTGCTACCTTGTGACCTTGCTGTTTTTTCAGAGTAGCCGGCTCTAATAGCGGCTTGTGTCGCATTCATATCTTTCACATATTCAGTACAAAATTTTTCGTGCTTTTTGTTATGTAACCCAGCCACTATCTCACCTCCTAACTACTTTAATACGTGCTTACCTGCAGCTGTTTTTCGTCCATTTGTACGCACCGTCCTTTGATGCCTCCCATTCATAACTGAAGAGGGTGAAGCATATGACCGACATGCACCATCAATATGAATCGCTTTTGCTTTGCACCATCCTTTACAATTATTTAGGCACTGCTTTCTATCGCAATGTACATCTGTCATATATTCACCACCTTTCATTTTTTTTGCAACAAAAAATGACGTCGCAGCTTTTGACGTCATTTCTTGTGTGTTAGGTTTTATAAAATTTGTAAGGAGTGTAAAACGTTGAAAACTCGTAACCAACATTCTTACAGTACTATAATATCACATTGCCTTGACATTGTTGGCAATTTTGGCATAACTTTTTTTAAATTCTTTTAAGGCCGCCTTATGCAGCTTCGTTCGGAGTTTTTCACGGCTAATATTTAGTACTTGTTCAATATCTCTCCACGATTCATTGTACAAATAGTGATTCCGTATGATCGTTGCATACTCCATTGTTGGCATATTGTCCAATACCTCGTTGATTGTATCAACGTAAGTATATCGTCTTTCAATCAATTCCTTGAGTCGCTCAATCCTATCCTCTAGCTTGATAACTCTGTCATCAATGCCCGTTGGTGTACCGCCTTGCACCTTGGGAGCGCTATAATCAGTCGCCTTTAAGCCGTCGCACTCCGCTCTGAGTTTTCGTATTTCATCACGTAGACAATCAATTTGCCTCGCTATACTCCTCATTTCTTCGAGTATATTCTCTATCTCCAACCTATCCCACCTTTCACGGTTCAACCACGCTGTAAAACTCAAATTTTAGTGTCATATTGCTCGACTTTGTGAACTTTGGATAGATTTCCTATCATCCACAAAATCGAGCTTATACGCCACATTAGAACGGAATTTCCTCATGTGATGTCGTCATGCTGTCAAAGTTGCTCGTTGATGTTTGCGCCCCTGGTGTCTGTTCTTGACCTGTGCAGAAGTCTACCACGACTTCTGTTACATAACGTTTTGAACCGTCTTGCGCTTCATAGGAACGTGTTTGTAAGCGCCCTTGAACGAATACCTTTTGCCCTTTCATGAATTGGCTCATATACTCGCCATTCTTTCCCCATGCCACGCAATTCACAAACGCCGTAAGTTCTTTCGCTTCACCAGTTTGTCCTTTATAGGTAGTAGTCGCTGCTACCGTAAATGTAGCTACCGATGAACCACTTTGCGTATATCGCAACTCCACATCTCTAACCAAATTTCCTAACAACTGTACGTTATTCATTTGTTTCCTCCCATATCACTTCCACATAATCAGTATGTAATTTTTCCACATCTCTGTAAATGTAATCTGCCAAATGTCGTACGAACTTAGGGCTATCATTTTCCAACAAACCAGCTTGCACCATGCCATCTAATACGAATTTCTTAGCAAATGCTATATTATCGCTATCGTGACGGCCCTTCACATGCCACTTGAAAATCATATCTACTTTACCTTTTGGCTTAACAATCAGTCTGTCTTTACATTGCCACGCTACCTCATTAGTAAGCTCGTCCTTAATCTTAGCAGCTGCGTATTTGTTCCTTCGCTCTGTATTAATGTACTCGTTTAGGTAAACAAAGTCGCAATAAATTTTAATTGTATTTACCATCATTCCACCTTGTAGGGGCAACCATCGGCGCATTCATCATATACTGGTACACATGCGTGAATGAAGGCTGTCCGTAATTCGCAATTCGTAAAATCTTTCCTATTGCAGTTTTTGCAAGTACCACCTAACGCATGATCCACTAGCACCGCTAGATATTCGTCGCTTTCCTCTTCCTCTTTCTTTGTATAGGCGGATGTCTGCACTGTCTTTACACCATAATGCGCAACTAACCGCATCACCTGACGACGTTGCTCCATATCCAAATCTTCAATGACATGTTTCATCAAACTTTCAGCAAACGTCGCTATCGTATTCGCCTTACGTTTCCATTCGCCCTGGAGATTAAACGATTCAATCATATTCTTTGATTCTTGGTTCATACAGGCCAATAACAGCACGTTTTGTTTGTTGCGACTATTTAAATATCGTCTCTTCACCTACTCACCCCTCCACCCAAATAATCGCTTGTTCATACATTTCGTATAATTCTTCAAATTCAGTATCATCGAGTACAGGCTTCAACTGTTTTAGTAATGGCAATGCCTGATACTTTACCTTCCAAAACTCTTCATCATTGTTACCTGGCCAATATGCCATGGTCATGATTAAATCTAAGGCTTCCGCTTTCAATTCTTCAATTTCATATTCTGTCATAACTTACCTCATTCTTTTAAAGCGGTTTCAATAATCGCCAATGCATGGCCTACTACTATGCGTTTTTTGCCACTCAAATTACAACCATCCATTAATTTGCTTACATATGCCTTTAATCCGTTAATATCAACTATTGTACAATTATTACTAATTACTAAATGCTCTGTTACTTCTTCGGTGATTATAATCTCGTCATCATATCCAGCCAAATATTCCTCGCTAACTCCTAACAGATCAGATAGTTTTGTTAGGTTTACACCTGTCAAGCTTGATGTGCCATTCTCCCACATTCTAACGCTTTGAATGGATACCGCAATTTGTTGCGCCATTTGTAATTGTGTTAGTCCTTTAATAACCCTTGCCTCTCTAAGTCGTTTAGAGAACGTTACCAAATTCTTTACTTTCATGTTTTACTCCTTATTTATTAAACCTTCATCCTTTATTTGTTATAAATCCATGTATCTCGTTCCCTAAGTGTAACTGATTCACCAAAGTCTCTTAAAGCGTCAATTATCCACTCGAAACTAGCCCATGCTTCATCACTGTTCTCACAAACTTCTAACACGTCTCGCAATTCCAATACCCTGCTGGTGTAAACACTATAGAGCAAATAGTAACATCCCATCATATCAACAACGAATGTATCCCATTGATATATCGCCTTTGAGCGACTCATAGTATATGTAGCAATTGTATCGCATACATGATATAACACCATCGCTTGCGCCTTAATCTTTTGGCGATAACTGTGGTTCATGATAGTTTGCATTTCACGCTTTAAAAGCTCTGCATGGTCATGTAATTTTTTGATTGCATCGTAATTAATTTGTACTTCTTCCTCAGATTTCAAGCCATCCTCACCACCAATCCACTTCAATTTCAATCGGTTTTGAATGCAACCAATTATCTATGCGCTCCCTTTCTTTAATCGCCTTCTGTAATTCACGGAATTTACCACCGAATTGTTGCAATACGGAAATAGACTCTTTCATATTCTCTTTTGATACAATTCCCTCATCGATTAACTTCATTTCTGAATCGTATTCAAAATCAATTTTTGTCAGGGTTAAAACTTCATCCCACACCGTTACATCATATGCAGTATCTGCATCAAAATGTAATGATGTGCTAGTGTTTTTAATTTTCTTTTCATTGGATCCAAGGATAACTTTGTATGCCTCACCATTTCCAAATCGTTCATCCCAAATTGGCAGTAATAAAATGTTCATTACATCAACTCCTTAACAAGCCACTCAAAAATTCCATCTTACTCTTATGAGTTTTACAATACGCCGTCTTTCTCTAAAACACGTCCAAAATTTTCTAACTTCTCGTTATACTTGACTTGTCGTAACAACCCTTTATACTCACTAGCAACATAGTATGCAATTATGCAATTCAATTTATTAATCTCATTTTGGTCCTTATGATACTCCGAAATATAATCCTCCAATAGTTTCAATCTTTCATTGTATCTCCACTCTAAATAACGTAGTTGGTGCGGTAACAAAAGTTCTTCAAAAGTCTTATTTTCTTTCTCTGCCTTGATATTTGTTAACACTTTAATTTTACGCTCTAAAAATGCCACTGCCTTTTGCAAGTCCTCAATCTCTTTTGATGGGTCTTTATATCCAGCACGAGCAATATACTTGACCGCATTCCCTGTATGGTAATCCAACCCTTGATCTTCAATAAATTCCCACACCTCAATCTTTCCTCGATTGTAATGTGATGGATTCTTTACATTATCGCTCATTATTTTCCTCCTTATTTACTCGTAAGCTTTGACCTTTAAATTTAAGTACTCCGCATGTTTCTCTCAATCTATCGTATATTCTAGTGTTATACCGTTCTACTAAGGCTTCATGGCTTAAATTCGTCGTAATAATAACAGGTAGCATTCGGTCGTATCGTTCGCCAATAATGCTTTCCATTTTCTCTACGAGCCATGAATGGTTGTTTCTGTCAGATTCTGCGCCAAAATCATCAATTACTAGCAACGGTACCGTTCTAAGAAGGTGATCATAATTCGCAAGCTCCTTACGATCACTGTTCAGCAGGTTGAGTAGCTTATCATTTAGGCTGATATTGTTTACAAATAGACAACGTATGCCTTGTTCTACTGCCTTGCGCATAATCGCAATAGCCAGTGTAGTCTTTCCAGTTCCTACTAATCCTTTTAACACTAGTCCTTGCCCATCATTTATGTGGTTGTATATTTCTTTTCCATATAAATAAGCTTTTCTATAGCTTTCTCTGTCACACTCATTAAAATTATTATTATCAATAATCCACTCAAATGTAATGTGTTGCTGTCTTTTTTGAACCCCATATTTACCTAATATAGGTCTTGGGTCTATATATACTGGTTCGTCATACTGAGGCTTGTCAAAAAAATACTCTTTAGGATTGCTATTTTCTTTATCTAATAAATTAGCGATAAACTTAGATCGCTCGCTAGAGTCCATCTGGCTCTGTGCTCCAATCAATTTCCCTACGCTTTCCACGGATTACACCACCTCCATTTTTACTATCTATCTCCTTATTCCTTAAAATGCCCTGCACGTAGTTCAACATAGGCTTACCTTTATTTACAGCAGTCTCCATTGCATCAAGTACACTAGATTCTCCAAAATCGTCAACCATCGATGCCAATAGGTCACTAGTAAATGCGGTAAGCTCTCCAAAATGATTCATAAAATAAGAAACAACACGATTCACTTCTTTTGTTTTGTTTTCTTTTATTTTATTTTCTTTACTTTTCTTTTCTTTACTTTGTTCATTATGAGATACATTAATTGAGTTAATGTCGACATTAACTAAGTTATTGTGCCCATTAATAGAAATAAGCAGAAATCTCCCGTCGTACTGAACCCCTTTTCTTTTTTTTGTTGCTTCAAAAAAAGTCTTCTGGATAGACTCGGAAGTCAGTATTCCAAAGTCGTCCAACATATTGGCATCAAAGAATCCAAGCTCAATCGCTTTCTTAATTATCTCTTCAACAGCGCCCTCACTAATCCCAGATCGCAATGCGTCCGAAATAAGGAAAGCAAGGTCGTTACTCCGCTCAATGTAGTACCCTTTACCTTGGTAGATACGACACAGCAGCTCAATAATCACTGCGATTGAGTTGATTCCTTGTGCACTTATTAAGCGCCTTACCTTTAAATTAGTAAGTAAGTTAACGTCTAAGGGGAAGTAGTCAAGGCCTTGTTTGTTAGGTCTTGCCATTAGTTGCCCTCGCTAACTATTTACTAAACATGGATTCCATGTATTCCCCTGTTTCAGTATCCACAGTTCCACCATCTTCGGTGGTAATTACCGTTGGTTCTTCATCATAAACTACCACCGCATCGGCTTCAATGGAGTCTCCATCGAACTCCGCTTCCAGTGTTCCATCATCGTTCATTACCATCTTTCCGCCGTCATTGGTGATCGCATCTACCATTGGTTGCCCTTGCATCTCAATGGATAGGATGCCGTATTTGCTGATTAACCGTTTGAGTACGGTTTTAATGGCCATGCTGTGGAAGTCTGTGATGCCCCATTTGTTAGTCCCGCCTTTATAGTTCTTACTGAACTTCTTGGCATGGGCTTGCATTTCCTCAATGCTCATATACAAGTACTTTTCAAACCCGTTAACCAACTTGAAGTAGGCGATATATCCCACGATCTTATCAGATGTCTTTTCACCAAACTCGTATTCGCCTGTAAAGCGGTTTTGTTTGACGATTTCACCCTCATATACCTCAGCTGCATTGATAGTCTGATATTGGCCAGTCCGCATTGCCAATTGAATGTAGCCTTTGTACCCCATTTGGAATTGGGCCTCATCTTTATACGGGATAATATAGGCGAATCCTAAGTTTTGATTAATTGGTAAGTCTAATGATGCCGCCATAGCACCAGCTGCGATGACCGTCTTCGGGTCTACCCTTGATAGCAGTTTGTTGTTATTTACTACCGCTAGTAAGCTACTAATAAACCCTGGTGCTTTCTTTCCCAGTAACTCTTCAAATCGTGCCTTTACACTATCTTGGGACACCAACCCTTGGATGGTCACCGCCTTTTGTGATTCTGCCGTTTGTACAGCACCCTTCTTGATGCTTAACCCTTGTGATACGCTTGCCATGTTGTAATTCCTCCTTATTTAATGCTAAATGTTGAACGAGTATCTTCGCCTTTTACCATGTATTGCTTATGTAATTCTGGATGATCCGCTTGGAATTGTTTTGTATTGAAACGGCTTGCACCTTTTCGCATTTTCCAAGTAACCTTGAACCCGCCAACAGTTCCTACCTCATTTTCTCCAAGCAAGGATTTCAGGATATTTTCAGCTTCATCCTTAGCCTCTGTGGCTTCTTTAATCTTTGCCTTTGCGGTGTTGTATTGGTTAATGTAATTCACCGCCACATCATCAAGTTCTATTGTCTGTTCGTTGGATTTTCCGTACATCATCTTGAGTGCTTCGGAGCTTGATTCGCTACCAGTAACAGCAGGCACTGTAGCGCTTTCAACCATATCCCAAAACACTTTACCCTCTCGAATGATAGCCTCGATGACTTCCTCATTTCTTGGGATTTCCTTGTATATAAAGGTGTTGCCACCAAGTAAGCAAGCAATCCACCAAGATGACTTGCCTGTAACTGCCATATAGTGCTGACATTGGATATAGTAGGATGTAGGAACTTCATCCCCTTCCCACTCATCCTTTTTAAAGGCATTAGCAGTTTTACATTCTAACCCCGCATCGATGCCAACGATCTCACGATCAATGTTGGCCAATAGGTAAGGATATTCCGTTGATTGAAGGGTGTAATTATTGTTTCGGATTTTCCACCCAGTCCTTTTCGCAAACTCCTGGGCGACCACTTCCTCAAGTACGTTTCCCCAATACATTGGTTCGTTTTCCTCGACTGGTGGTAATTCTCCACGTTTATCGAGCCACACACTCACCGCATCACGGTATTTGTTAAACCCTAGGATTGCAGCCATATCACTGCCACCAATGCCTTGTTTACGAGCCTCTAACCACTCATCATGAGTGGCATTCTTGCCGTTAAAGATTTTCTTATACATGTTTTAGTGAACCTCCTCAATTTCATCTATTTCAGCCTTGATGATATATGGGATATTGCTATGCAAAATGAAATCAGCATAATCGCTATCATCAAAGTTATCTGCCACATCATCAGGGTCTTGCCCCTCATTGAGGGGGATGGTGATATCAATTGGCACCATTGCGTACCCCCTCATTCGATACGTTTTACCACAATTCATCGCTTTTCCTTTCTATTTGTTAGCGAATAGTTTTTTTAACCCTGAAACGTCAGTAAGCATCACCTTACTGGCGTTTCTTTCATACTCTCTATTCACCTCTATTACTAATGCATCCCATTGATGTTTCGGAATGCCCTGTAACATATCAATTATTAGATACAATTTTTTGCTATTATCTTCCATGGTTCCTCCCACCTGTGATATACTATAGTTACATTATTTTAATTAAGTCCCTCGATGTTAGCGCATCCTTGAGGGGCTTTTTCTTTTAAGTAGAACTTTTGGCTATCCATAAATACGGCGTAACCGCTTGTTACCTCTGATGGTTTTAATCCTAAGAATTTACAAAACTTCATCAACTCTAGAATCGTTAGGTTAACTGGTTTACCATTAACCAATCGACATAGCCTATCTTTTGGGATGCCAACCAATCTAACAATTCTACTTTGCTTGATTCCTAGGCCTTTACAGTATGCTTTTAAATCCATATGCTTACTCCTTGATTGCTCTAACTCTGAGCGTCATTCCAGGATGAATTGTTCCATCTTGCAATTTGTTGGTAGTCATAATCTCCCTAATCGTTTGGCGCACATCTTCCGATTCTCCCACCGCATCTTTTGCGATAGTCCACAATGTATCACCGTTTTGAACGATTACCTCACGGTCTTCATACTCAACCACATTGCTAGGGAATGCCGCATTATATAAAGCTACTGTCATGATAGGCACCATAGCAACCATTGCCACCCTATCCCAATAGATTTTAAAATTCTTCCGTTTCGAGCATTTGCTCGATTTTTTTTGTTTTTGCATCACTTTGTCCCCACCATTCTTTGAATTTGTGCCAGTACACGTAGTATGTGTACGCTTTGCCATGCATCTGAACTGCATCGCCCCATTCCCATTTGTTGGCACGCAGTCCGCACCGAACAAATTGGGGTGATACGCCCATGATGTCAGCAATATGTGTAGGTGTTACCTTCATGTTGCCTCCTTAAAAGAAAACCGACTTAACAACTTGCGCCAATACATAAACAATGAATGCCACCACTGCCAACCACACTAAAAATGTTGTTAGTAAACCTCCGATTAATTTTGCCAGTTCTTTAGCCATAATTACCTCCTAAATAATAATTGAAATAAACCATGCGATTAAGATCACTACAAACACTAGTGTGATTGTTGCTCCTATATTTTCTAAGCGTTTATTATGCTTGCTCTCTTCATCTTCTTGGAGTTGCTTACGCTTACGCTCTTCTTGCTGTTGAATATAAGCGAGCTGTTGCTCCACTTTCTTTTCAACCTCTAGCTTTTTCTTGTGCTTGGCCATAATGTGGTACGGCTTTTGCTTGCGTGTTCTTGCGTTTTTGTTTCTTCTTGGCATTAACCCTCCAATATTTTGTATATGTGACTTAATATAAATAATCCTACTCCCGCACCAAATCCAAGCGCTAAAAACATATAAGTCATTTCTAAGAAATCCACTGCTTTATCTGCCAATTTCCCCATTAGAGTTTTCTCTAACTTATTGTTGCGGGGCACTAGTGCCATATTCTTTTGATGGTTATCTTTAATCTCTTGAAGCTCTTGCTTCGCTTTAAGATACTCCAATGGTGCATATCTATTTAATAAGATATGGAGTTCCTTAGCACATTCTAAGCTAACTTCTATTCTCCGGATAAGTTCTTCACTCGGATTATCCTTGCATTCATTGATGCAAGTATTTGCTAATTGTAAGTACGCATCTCGTCTATTAGCAATAAATTCCTCTTGTTCTTCGCTAAGGGTCCCAGCAAATTCTCCTCTATCCATTTACATCCTCCATCTATATTCAATTTCCAATCGTAATAACTCCAGCAACGTATTCACATCGCCTTTTGAAAGTGCTATTCCATCGTCTTCAATGCCATCAGTGATAGATGTAGCAAGTTCTTTCAGCTCTATGTATTTGTCTTTTACATAGTTACCAGTTTTTGGGGTCACATTGTTGTTTAGTAAAAGGTTAAGTGTACCTTCACCATTTTGGTAAAAGCTCATCTTTCCACTTCCTTCCCATATCATCGGTTCTCCGTCATCATCACCCAGATACAAACGATCAGGCGAAATATCTAAAGCCTTTGCAATAAGTAATCGCTTATCTTGCTTTGGCAAATACTTCCCATTAATCCAATCAGATATGGTTGATGCACGAATGCCTGTTAGTTTAGCAAGGTCAGTTTGAGACAATCCTCGCTCTTCTAGCAAATTGGATAAGTGTTTACTAAAATCTTCCTTTGTCATTCTCCTTCACATCTCCTTAGTTACCCCTTATCAAATCTCAAAAGCTCAAAAGTTACATCCATTGAATACTCAGAAGCTTTCTCACTTAAATCGCTTGCATCACTTCCCGATAAGAATTTAAACCAATTTGCAGCATAATATTTTTTCTCGAACTCAACTAATTCTCTTAAATTATTTTGAACATACTTATAACGCTCAAAATGCTTAATCGCCTCTTCTAACTGCTTTTCATATCATTCTTGTAAATATTCCCGTTGTTCTTTCGTTAATGTTCTTACGAAGTCTTCATTTATCATAATCATCTTTCTGCCACTTATTCATTCTTATTAATTCGCATTAGCAAAGTGTGCGATTGCTTGTACTGCCTCATCAACAAATGCATCAATCTCACTTTCACTGCAAATACTTCTTAAATCTTTCAAAACAAATGAAATGTGAGTGCTTTTATATCCGAACTCTTCCATATCTTTAGCATTCAATAATTCATTCAAAGTGCTATAAAAGTCTTGTTTTAATCTAATTTGTTTTTCTATCATGTTTTACTCCTTATTAGCGAGCCTCTCTTGCAGGGGTCTATTTACTTTTTCTTGTAATTCGTGTAACCTTTCCATTTCTTTAATTGCTTCATCTAATTCTGTTTTATCTACTGAAATAGTGATTGCTACTTTGATTTCTTTACTCACCTCATCACCTCACTTCCGTGGTTGCTATACTTTAACCATACAGTTTACTTTTAGTGAACTATGTGGCTAAAAAAATAAGCTTTGAACTGACGTATCAAAAAAATGCGCTAAGCGAACTTTTACTTCATCTCTTGGCACTCGTTCATTTGCTTCATACATAGCGATTGCAGATGCTGATACTCCAACTCTTTCAGCTAATTGTCTTTGAGATAAATTCATTTTTAATCTTAACTTCATAATTTTTTTACCGATTTTATTGTTCATCATTACACCTCCTTTAAGTTCACTTAAAGTTTACACCCAAAACAATTCTTTGTCAATCACTTTTTGTGAACTTTTTTCTTGAACTTTGTTCACAAAATGTGATATATTATTTATGAAAGGAGTGATGAATATGTCATTCGGTAAAATATTAAAAGAATTGCGTACCGAACGTAAGGTTACACAACAAGAACTTTCAGACTATTTAAATATATCTAAAAGCATGATTAGTATGTATGAATCCAATCAAAGAAAACCTAGCTATGAAATGTTAGAGGCTATAGCAGATTTTTTCAATGTTGATATGAATAGATTATATGGAGCGCCAAGTAATGCTTATTACATCGACCCAGCAGTCAGTGCCAAAGCAGAATATGCAAGGGCTCAAGAAGGTATCTTATTAGATGCAGCTAAAGACCTAAGCGATGAAGATTTAGATTATGTGGTTGATTTGGTAAAACGATTAAGGGGGAAATAATCATTTATAACATAACGATCATATACCACGACTTGCCAAGCTCAATCAATGCTACATTATGCACGAGCGAGGATACAGATTGTTACACCATATTAGTCAATAAGAATAAGCCTATTGATGTGTTAAGGGAAAGCATCGCCCACGAGGTGTGCCACATCATGGAGGGGCATTTTACACAAGACATGCATGCAGGGATTATAGAATCCCTCTTACATGGAAATGAAATAGGGTTCAATGAAGATGAAATAAACTTCTTCTATCAGTTTGTAGATTAAAAAAACTCCCCTACTCCACGGTGATGAAGTAAGGGAGAGCCCTATATACAATGCGTATCCGCACGAATTTGTTGAGGTCAACAAAATGCACACCAATCAAGTAGCACAACTTATACTGCTTCTAAATCAATTTTTTATTATTGATTTTTTATGATTTCTTCCATATAATAGAGACAAGATAAGTGCAGATGTTATCCCTCAGGGGACCTGTATGAAAAGTAACCTTCTCTATTATATCGAGTAATAGAGGGGGTTATTTTTTTTGAAACCATTCTTTAATTATTTTCATATATATATTTATTCGCTTTTACCATGAGGTTATTCTATGAAAATCACTAAATTAGATATTCATTCATTTCGATTATTTAAAGATGTTTCTCTAACTTTAGGATCTAGAATCACGGTCATTACTGGTACTAATGCCGTAGGAAAATCTACTATCCTTGGGTTATTAGGAAATTCCAGTGAGTTAAAGAAAAAAGAAGGAGCACCCATTCTAAAACCTCGATTCCGTTGTGAGTTTAGTGAAATTTTTAAAATGTCACAAGAGTTTGACAAAAAAGAGCCAAAGGTTGCAACTGTTACCTTTGATACTGGTAAAGAACTCTACTATCGTATATCTTGGCAAAAAAATAAAGATAAAGATACCAATCGTGGTCGTTTAATCCCTAACTCTGAGGTAGATGGCTCAAAAAGCAGCGCTAAGAATAAATGGCCTGTCTTATATTTAGGCTTAACCCGCCTTTACCCTTTAGGTGAAGCTATTCTTTCTACCAATAAAAATAAACCATTTAAAATATCTGAGGACTTATTAAATACATACTCTAACATTTTATCTCTACATGAAACGATTGAATATACTAATGAAGTGCATCTAACTGATATTCAAAAAAAGGTTTCCTTTGGAGTTAATACCTCGACCTATAATTACATCTCTAACTCTGCAGGTCAAGATAATTTAGCTCAAATTTTGTTAGCAGTAGAATCATTTGCAAAACTAAAGGAAAAACAAGGTGATGATTACCAAGGTGGTTTACTACTAATTGATGAACTTGACGCTGCTCTACACCCTTCTGCACAAGTTAAACTTTTCAAATATTTATATGATATTTCTAAGAAACTATCGTTACAAATTGTATTTACCACACACAGCATTACATTACTAGAATACGCTATAAAAAAACGTGATGAAAGTTATCATAGTAATGCAACGGAATCACCTATTCTAGTTCATTATTTTTCACGGGCTAATCATGAAATATCCCCAAAACACTATGACTCACCAGATATTGATAAAATACGTGACCTATTAACTGAGTCTATCTCTATGGTTTCTAAACCCAAAGTAAAAATTATCTCAGAAGATGCTGAAGCTCGTTGGCTAATAAAAGAGCTTATCCCTGATGAGTATATTTCTAAAATAGATTTACTTGATACAACTGTTGGTAGTAATGAAGTCATATCACTAGCCAAGTGTGATAGAAGCTTTTTCAATAATAGAGTTATTATTATTGATGGAGATATTAGAACTGAATCATCTAAAATTAATGAAATTAACTCTTTAAATGCTCAAAAATCTCATATTCTGATATTACCAACGTCAACCTCCATCGAAAAGGGCCTATTGGATTTTCTATTAAGTGATTCAACAAACATAGCGAATTACTATGAAAATGAATGTGCTGATAGATACAATATTACAAAAAATGCAATCATCAACAAAGCAGAAGAACTCGAACATCTATGCACTAGAAGAACTGATCGCGAGGTATATAAGGAATGGTTTAATGAGTTCCTAATTATTTTTAAAGAAACACATCTGTTAGAATATTGGAAACTAGAACACCAAGAGGAAGTCAATACATTTATTGCCGAGTTTACTCAAGCTGTAGATGAGTTATATTAGTATGCTTTTTATATATTGGCCAACACAACTAGTTCTGAGTTATCCTTAGATAAGGAGGTGAAATTATGTCACATACAAAATCTATTTTACGGTACCCAGGTGGTAAATCTAGTCTCTCTAAGTTCGTATCTCATCTATTAACAATTAATCATCTAGATAAAGGAATTTATTGTGAACCTTTTTCTGGTGGAGCAGGAATTTCAATAGATCTTCTACTTTCCGATACAGTAAAATCTATCATCCTAAATGATTTAGACATCAGTATTTTCTCTGTTTGGAATGCTGTACTGAATGAAACTGAACAATTAATTGATTCTATCATCAATACACCTGTGACAATTGAGGAATGGCACAAGCAACGAGAAATCTACTTACAACATTGCAATGATGCAAATTATAGCTTTGAACTTGCCTACGCTACTTTCTTTTTAAATCGTACTAATAGAGCCGGTATTATTACTGGTGGCCCCATTGGTGGTCTAAAACAGGCTTCAACATATTCCATCGACTGTCGCTTTACAAAGCAGACTTTAATAAAAAAAATATCTCAAATCTCTAGCAAAAAAGATAAAATCCAGCTATATAATCTCGATGCCTCCGACCTCTTAACTTCTGTTATTAGACATATACCGCCTAATGAACTATTTGTATTTTTTGATCCACCTTATTATAGACAAGGTAAAAACCTCTATAAAAACTCTTTTACTCATCAAGATCATGTATCGTTATATCATGCAATCCGAAACTTTGATGAGTATAATTGGATAACAACATACGATAAAACTGATGAGATTTATGATATTTATAAAAATCTTCCCTCTTTTACATATTCATTACAATACTCTGCCAATGTGACAAGGTTGGAAAAAGAATATTTGTTTACTAGTCCAACTTTAAAAGTAGAATCTTATAAAAATATTCAACTATATCCAGTTTCATAACTCTTATTTACCTCAGTAAATTTTATATAAAAAATACCTCCCCAGCGCCAACTGGAGAGGTAGAATATGAACATACCTAAAGGGTGGTACATCACATATATTCAACACATATATTGTACCACTTTTTAGGTGTATTTGCTACACATGAAAGGTGGTTATTTTTATGGCATTAAAACGTTCTAACGGATCAGGTTCCGTTTACAAAATGAAACATAAAAAACTGCGCAAGCCGTTTCGTGCAGTCATCACAACTGGATGGACTGATGAGGGCAAGCCAATTCGCAAAACTCTAGGAACCTATGCGAGCCAGAAGGAAGCCTACGAAGCATTGGCACTATTCTCTAATGACCCAACGGCGCTAGAGAGAAAACGAGTGATTACTGTTGAGCAGTGCTTTCAATGGTACTTTGAAGAAGCGGAGCGAATGGGGCTTTCAGCTGGTCGAATAGAAGTCATTGATTCCGTTAAGAAATTAATGAAACCTATTCACCACATGGATATTACCATATTGAAAACGGCGCATGTGCAAGCTATATTTGATAAGTTTACTTATAGTCAATCATACCAACAAGCTATCAAATCTGTTTTAGTTAAAATTTGTAATATAGCCATTAAAAATGAAGTAATTTCTAAAAATTATATGAGTGATATTATTATTAGCAAGAAGGCTGCTCCAATTAAGAGAGCGACACCGTTTACTCAAGAAGATATTTATAAGTTATGGCTACACCAGGATGATCTAACCGTCCGCATCATTCTTATCTATATTTACACAGGAGTCCGCTTAAACGAACTCTTAAATATGAAAGTGGATGATATTCACTTGAAGGAACGGTATATGGTTGGCGGTTCAAAGACAGACGCAGGGCGTGACCGTATCATTCCTATTGCAGAATGTATCGTACCGTTTGTACAAGAATTGTACTCCACAGCAAAATTTAAACGGTCAATGCATCTATTTGATGGAGTGATGGGAAAAACAAATTACAGGGGTAGACTCGCATCAGTTTGTGAGAAATTAGGTATAAAGAAACGCAAGCCACATGATACACGTCACACGTTCATCACATTGTGCAGCGACTATGAAATCCCAGAAATCATAGTAAAGCATATTGTTGGGCATGCTACATCTAAGAATATCACCCAGGGCGTGTACACCCATAAAACAATCGAGCAATATATCGATGCAGTGAATAAACTTCCACATGGTGATGACCTCAAAAAGGTTGAGCAACGGTTGAGCAACCGTGTCGAAAACTCATAAAATTAGAGCAAATCATAAATGAGAAAACCCCGTAAACACGCATGGTTACGGGGTTTATATATTTTACTGATTATTTACGAACCATAGCTCGTAATTCTTGCATTTCCTGTTGCAATGTCACAATATCTTGACGTAAGTTATCATTTTCCGCTGTCAGAACTGTAAGTTCACGACCATAGGCTTCTTTCATAGCTACCATTTCATCATGCAATACTAGCACAGAAGAAATTGGGCCATTACGATAACGTTCTGGTATAGCTTTTTTCTCTGGACTATTACCAAATTTAAAAGTTGCACCACCATTAACCATAGTGCCACCACGTACCATAGATACACCAGCATGGAACATAGTAGATTCTTTAGTATAATGAGCCACCCCTAATGCTACGGCATTCACATTTTTATAATGTCCAACGCCAGCCATAATTTGTGTTGGTTCTAATGGATCATATTGAATTGGTTTTAATGCAGATAATGCAGCGCCTAGGGCATCACCTCTACGGCTTTCCTTACGTAATTCTTGTAAATCACTACCAAGTTCACCAATTTGGCGCTCTAATTTTTCATAGTTATGATTATCTCCTTTAGAACCGCCTTCTAAAGATTTACGGAAATCATCTTCTGTTTTATTTTCATTACCTTTGATTTCTTTCCAGTATTCATAAGCGGATTTGCCTTTAGCGCCATCTTTACCGGCTTTCCCAGCATCACCTTTGTCGCCTTTAGGGCCTACTACGCCAGTTTCACCTTTATCGCCTTTAGGTCCTACTGCACCTGTTGCGCCGGCTTCACCTTTTTCACCTTTAGGACCTACTGCACCATCTTTACCTTTTTCACCTGTAATGGCCTTGATAAAGTCGTCTTTTGTCTTGCTTTCGTTACCTGGTAATCCTTTCCACACTTCGAAAGCAGACTTACCTTCAGCTCCATCTTTACCAGCTATGCCAACATCGCCTTTGTCGCCTTTAGGTCCTGCTGCACCAGCTACTCCAGCGTCACCTTTTTCTCCCTTCTCACCTTGTGGCCCTTCTGCACCATCATTACCTTTTTCACCTGTAATGGCCTTGATAAAGTCATCTTCTGTCTTGCTTCCGTTACCTGGCATGTCTTTCCACACTTCGAAAGCAGATTTACCTTTAGGCCCTACTTCACCTTGTATCCCTTGATCACCTTTAGGACCTACTGCACCTGTATCGCCCTTAGGACCCTGAACACCTTGTGGGCCTTGTGGACCTACTCCACCAGTACCACCACCAGCACCACCTGGCCCCTGTGGTCCTTGTGGGCCTTGAGGACCTTGTGGGCCTACTGCACCGGTTTCACCTTGCGGACCAGTAATAGCTTTGATAAAATCATCTTTTGTCTTGCTTCCATTGCCTGGCATTTCTTTCCATACTTCAAAAGCAGACTTTCCGTCAGCCCCAGTATCACCTTTGGCTCCAGTTTCACCTTTTTCGCCTTGAATGCCTTGGTCACCTTTAGCACCTGGATCGCCTTTATCACCTTTATCACCTTTGAAGTCTGGATCACCTTTTAACTCATCCTTATTTAAGCTGAAAGTATATGTTTTACCATATTCTCCACCGTCATTCGTAGTAATCGAGATACCTTTACCTGGTTTTAATACTTCTTTCAAGGAATCTACAGTCAATACAGGGCTTGTAGTAGAGGAAGAACCATCTTTACCGCCTGTAGTCAAAGTTAATTGACCTTTATCGTTTCCACCCAAGGTAATATTCATTGTAGGATGAGCAAAGTTAACACCTGTAAACGTTGGCGTATTAAGCATGCCAATACGCAAAATAGAGTCTGTTGGGTCTTTATAAGTAATTAGATTATCAGAGCTATATAACGTTGGTGCCGCATACTCGCTTTTACCATCTGGAGCTTTGGCACCAGCTTGTGGAGCAACTCCATACACAGTATTTGCCTTGCCTTGGATCTTAATCTCTTTATCACCTGGTGTGTACACACGTGTATCAGGTGTTGTAGTAGCTACAGTTCCATCTGCATTGAATGGCACATCATTACCTGCCAAAATAGTATTACGTTTTTCTAAGGCTTTTAATTGCGCTACATTGACAGCATCAGTATCTTCTCCACCGGCTGCTACATTAATAATTTGGCGAGTTTTACGATAGCCTGGACGTCTATCACCTACAGACACAGCGGAATTAGTTGCTTTCCACGTAGGATCATTTGCACTCGCAAATGCAGCACTGGAAAAATGTGGACCATGTAAAGCTGCATCATAACCATTAGTAGAGGCATCATTCGTCCCGCGATCCGCATAGGACTCTCCACCTAATGCAACACCATGTCTTACAAATGTCTTCGCACTTAAGCCAAGGCTAACACCAGCATAGGCCTCCTTATTTTTTCCTGATTCTCCAACCTCACTACCATGACCAATAGCAATAGCCCCATTTCCATAGGTCTTTGTATTGCCACCTACTGCAATGGCTGCAAAATCATTTGCATAAGCACTATATCCCACGCTTACAGACTGACTTCCCTCTGCATGTGCGGAATCACCTAGCGATGTTGCACCTACTGCAGTTGCAGTCGCTGTACGACCTACAGCGACTGTATTGTCTGCACTTGCCTTGGATGAAGCACCGATAGCCAAGGAGGAGTTTGCAGCCAATGCACGAGTACCCACCGCTGTACTATGTTCTCCTGCTGTTCTTGTGCCTTCACCAATATTGACACTATAGATACCAGTTTCACTAATTCCTTTACCAATAGCTACTGTATTTTCAGACTTATCGCCAATTTGTACATTACGTCCAATCGCAATGGCATTCTCACTCTTAGAATACGCCCTTGGACCAATGGCAATAGCCCCCTCTTTGGTAGCTCCATTATTTTTCTCATTGCTATCTACCCCAAGGTCTCGACTTTTTATAGAAATGTAACGTGGCTTTTCACGTTCTACACGATTGCGAAGTACTTTTAATTGTCCCACTGTGGCAGCATCGGTATCTTCAAAGCCTGCTGCTACATTAGTAATTTGACGAGTATGTTGTCCATCAGCTTTAGTACCACCTACAGATACAGCTCCATCAGTAGCATTCCAAGCGCTACTAATAGCCGCATTGCCAGCTTCATTGGCTTTTTCTATAGCATCTGCATAGGCCTTTTCTGCAACTACCAAATCTTGATCTGCTTTTTTCTTTTGGGCCTCCGCAGCTGCTATTGCAGCATCTGCATCACTCTCTTTTTTTTCTTTTTTACTCTTAGCTCGTTCAACATCTTCTTCTGCTTGTAGCACTTTATAATTCGCTTGACGAATCTTTTCATATAAAGCTTCTAGCGCTGGATTATCTGCTCCCGCTTCGCCTACTTTATAATGTGTGTTACTCATTGGATTATAACCAATGTAATCATTACTTTTGCCAACACGATCTGCAATAGAACCACTGCCTAGTGCTACGCCACTTACTGCACTAGTAGTTGCCTCATATCCTATGGCTAATCCATCCACTGCATTCACATTAGAACTAGCACCTACAGCAATGGCATTCGCACCATCGACCTGACCACCAGTTACTGTATACTCTGTACTAGCTGCATAGCCTGCTATATGGCCTCCCAAGATTAATACACTTGCTGCATATACTGCGGCATTATGTTTTCTCATACTACACCCCTTATAGTTTGATAAAATCCTTAATTCATGCTAACAAATCGCTATGAATTAAGTTGAAACATTTCTTATTAATATTGATTATATACCACTTTTGTATACTATTCAAATCGAATTTTTTAAACATTATCGATGACTTTTGACATATAAAAAGCCTCTGACTTTTACAAATATGCAAAAGCCAGAGGCTAATACCTTACTGCTCTAGATTATTTACGAGCCATAGATTTACGTACGTCGAAAGCAACCGCTACGACAATAATCAAACCTTTAATAATCAACTGCCAGTATGGTCCCATTCCAACGAATGTTAAACCATAGTTAATAACTGTAAAGATCAACACACCAGCGATGATACCAGGTACAGTACCGATACCACCAGTGATGGATACACCACCTACAACAGATGCTGCGATAGCATCTAACTCGTACATGTTGCCATAGTTATTAGTAGCACCACCAGTACGAGCTGCTTCCAAGATACCACCTACGCCATACAAAGCGCCAGCGATAACGTAGATAATCACTAGTGTTACTGCTACGTTGATGCCAGATACGACAGCTGCTTGTGGATTACCACCAATAGCAAACATGTTTTTACCAAGAATTGTTTTGTTATATACCACATACATGATTAAAGAAATCACAGCAGCGATAATAACAATGTATGGAATCGTCATAAATCCAAGGTCTAAAGAGCCTGTACCAATTTGTGTAAACTCTGGACGTAAACCACCAATCGGTTGGGAATTATTCGGCTCCATATCAAAATATAAGGAACAAATACCGTAAGTAATAACCATAGTACCTAGTGTGGAAATAAATGGTACGATTTTTAAATACGCTACGATCACACCAGAAACTAAACCGATGATAGCACCCACCACGATAGCAATCACGATTGGTAGAATCAAAGGCAATTCTGGTAAGTGTTCAAAGAACGGACGTGGATAATCTGGCAACTGAGTTAAGGACGCAGATACCACTGCCGTCAAACCAACCACACGACCTGCAGATAAGTCACACCCTGCGGTAATCAAGATCATAGCAGAACCTAATGCAATGATAATACGTGGGGAAGACTGAATTAAAATATCACGAAAACTTGTGACGGATAAAAAGTTCGGGCTATACATAGAAATAGCCGCTACTAGTACTACTAGTACCAAATAGATAATATTCTGGGAAAGAAACTTTCCTAATTTACCTTGGCTCATACGATACCTCCTAGACTAAACCAGCTGTCGCTAGTTCCATTATTTTTTCTTCTGTCGCTTCATGTGCATCCAAGATGCCACTCATATATCCATTACTCATAACCATAATGCGATCACTCATACCCAATAACTCAGGCATTTCTGAGGAAATCATAATGATACTTTTACCGGCACTAGCTAGTTCATTAATAATGGAATAAATTTCATATTTCGCCCCTACATCGATGCCCCGTGTCGGTTCATCCAAGAGTAGGATTTCTGGATTCGTATTTAACCAACGGGCAATCAATACCTTTTGTTGGTTACCACCAGAAAGACTTTGAATTTTCGTTTCTGTAGATGGTGTCTTCACTCGCAAGGAAGTCACACCTTCTTTTGTATCGTCTAGTCGTTTTTCGTCATTTAATAGTTTGAACTTATTTTCATATTTCGGTAGCGCTGCCATCGTTGTATTATCTACAATGGTGAGCATTGGGAAAATCCCTGTAGTACGGCGTTCTTCTGTAAGCAATGCCATACCCAGTTTTTTCGCATCTCGAGGGTGACGAATACGCACTTCTTTGTCGTGTAAATAAATCTTTCCAGATTCAATGCCACGAAGACCAAATAAGGCTTCGATAACCTCTGTTCGTTGCGCTCCTACTAGACCACCTACACCAAGAACTTCACCTTTACGAAGAGAGAAGCTTACATCTTTAAAAGAATGTGGATGAATAGATGTTAATTTTTCTACACGTAATACTTCTTCACTTGGAGTATTTGTTTTTTCAGGGAATAACTGAGTCATTTCACGACCTACCATTCGTTGAATGATAAGATCTGTCGTTAATTCATCAGCATGCCAAGTACCTATATATTGACCATCACGCATGATCGTTACTTCATCAGATATGCGTAGGATTTCTTCCATTTTATGAGAAATATATATAATTGCAACTCCTTTTTTACGTAAGGAGTTAATGATTTTGAAAAGATGCTCTACTTCATCACTCGTTAAGGAAGAGGTAGGTTCATCCATAACAATAATTCTAGATTGGTGGGAAACTGCTTTTGCAATCTCAATATTTTGTAGCTTAGAAACAGATAAATCACCAGCTAATTGTTCTGGGTCGATATCTACATCGATTTCATTAAACAAGGCCAGTGTGTCTTCTTTCATTTTTTTATGGTCCACAAATGTAAAAGGACCAATTTTTTTGGTTGGGAATCGACCTAACCATAGATTTTCCATAACATTACGCTGTAATACAGGGTATAACTCTTGATGGATCATGGAAATTCCCATTCCAAGAGCTTTTCGGGAATCTGTCATTTCTACTACTTCGCCGTCAATGACCACGTCCCCTTGATCAGGCTTATAAATACCGAACAGGCATTTCATAAGAGTAGACTTTCCCGCGCCATTCTCTCCCATTAGAGCATGTACGGTGCCTGGTCGGACTTTGAAAGTGACATTATCCAAGGCCTTTACGCCAGGAAATTCCTTCGTAATTTGGCGCATTTCTAATATGTACTCGCCCATACATTTTCCTCCTACTAATCAGATAATAAAGGGGGCAAAATGCCCCCTTACTGCATTTTCTTATTTGTCACCTAAAATCTTATCCGCATTTTCTTTTGTTACGATTTCGTAAGGTACCCAAATATATTTACCATCAACAATATCAAAACCTGTATTGTCTTTATTTGGTGTTTCGCCTTTAGCTAACACATAGGAAAGATTAAATACAGCTTGACCTTGTTTTTTAGCATTGTTTAATACTGTACCCAATAATGTGCCGTCTTTCAACGCTTGTACTGCTGGAGTTGTAGCGTCAACGCCTACTACTGGAATGTATTTGCCATTTGTGAAGTAGCCTGCTGCTTTCAACGCTTCAATAGCACCTAATGCCATGTCGTCATTGTTACAGATAACAGCATCAATTTTATCGCCGTAACGGCTCAAGAACGCTGCCATTTTTTCTTGACCTTTAACGCGGTCCCACATACCTGTATCGCTAGCTAACTCTTCTACTTTCATACCTTCTGCTTTAAGAGCTTTAACGGAGTGTTCTGTACGAAGTACTGCGTCTTGGTGACCTGGTTCACCAGTAATCATAACATAGTGGATAACACCATCATTGCTATGGTATGCTTCAGGATGTTTTTTGAAGTAATCTGCTAAGATTTTACCTTGCATTTCACCACTTTGTTCAGCTTTCGCACCTACATAGTATACTTTATCCCATTTAGCCATATCTTCTTTCAATGGTTCACGGTTCAAGAATACCAATGGAATGTTAGCTGCTTTCGCTTTATCAATGATAACGCCTGCTGCTGTGCGGTCTACCACGTTAACGCCGATTGCTTTGTACTTCTTATTGATGAATAAGTCAATCTTTTCGTTTTGTGTTGGTTGAGAGTTTTGGCTATCTACGATATCCACTTTAGCTTTGTCTTTGGCAGCTTTATCAATTTCTGCACGAACGCCACTCATGAAAGTGTCATCAAATTTGTAAATAGCAACCCCAATTTGAGGTTTGTCACCGCTTGCTCCTTGATCGCTTCCGCAACCACCTAACACAAGTGCACCTACTGCTGCAGATGCAAGCATCGCTGCTTTCCAAGATCGTTTCATAATAATATCCTCCTTTTAGATATCCTATATACCTATAAGACTAGTGTATCTAGTCGTGGTACCTACCGTAACCAAGCTTCTTCAGCTCGTTTTGCACTGACAATATCAATCATACCTAACAATGTATAATAAGAGCCATTGCCGGAATATTCTAGATTAATCGTATGTGCTTTGTATGAATTGCGTTCTAATACACCTCGCAAAATAGGATCCATTACTCCTACTGCATTACCCATAGCACTGCTCAAAATAATCCGCTCTGGATTAAATAAGTTCGCTATATTGGCTAAAGCAATTCCTAAATAATGCCCTACTCTTGAAAGAGCCTCTAAACACACTTCATCACCTTCTACTGCGGCCTCATAAATAGGCTCTACACGAAATGCTTTGCTCACAACCAATGGGTTATCTTGTACCGACGTATATCGGCCTTTTTCCATTTGTTCCACTACATAGGAATGAATCGATGTTTCCGATGCGATATCTTCCAAGCGCACTTCATTGCCCTCTTCATCTAATCGAATCACACCATATCCAATTTCACCAGCACTATCGTTAAAACCGCGGTAGAGTTCACCATGATAAATCAAGGATATACCGAGTCCATAACTAAATTTAAGGACAATGAGATTATCCATTTCTTTACCACTGCCATAGTAATATTCACCCGTTGATAAACAACGAACATCATTTTCTACATATACCGGCACATGGAATCGCTCTTCTAAGATATACTTGAAAGGAATATTATTCCATTTTCCATTAGGAGAGTAAATAGAAATCCCTTTTCCTGAATCTACAGGTCCACGCAAAACGAGGCCTATACTTTTAATTTTATAGTCTTCTTTGAAAATATCCTGTATGCCACGATACATATGTTGCATGATTTCATCAGCACTACAACCAATAATAGATGTTTCTAATTGCTGTAAAATTTGACGTCCTACTGTAGCCACATAAAAGACAATCGTATGTGTTCTTATATGGACAATCAAATAGGTTTCAATATCATGATTAAAGTCTAACAACATTGATGGGCGTCCCAATGCAGACCGCTCTTGACGATCTTCATAGACCAATCCTTTCCGAATTAAATTCGTACAAATATTAGTCACTGTGGGAGGCGTTATTTTGGTCTGTCTTGCAATCAAGGCCTTTGATACGGGGCCATGACGCCTGATGTAATTCAAAATAATTTCATCATTGCTTATTTGTGGCTTTATCATGATTCTATCTCCTTTACAGTGAATACACCCCATCACCAATTTCAGCAATATATAGACTAGGGGTAACACCTATTTGTTTCTCGTACTCTTCTGGAATAGCTCTCATAAAAGCCTCAACATGCTCATCTTTTACAAGGGCAATGGCACAACCACCGAAACCTGCACCTGTCATACGAGATGCAATACAGCCTTCTTGAGATCGTGCTAACTCAACAATCGTATCCAATTCTTTACCTGTCACTTCAAAGTCAACTTGTAAAGATCTATGAGATTCATTCAAGCAATGTGCAATCCCTGTTAAATCAGCGGCTTCCAAAGCTTTCATGAAATCTAATACACGTAAATTTTCAGTGATGACGTGACGAGCTCTACGCATCAACACATCATCAGAAATAGATTCTAAATCATCCAATGTAGCCAATGCCAAGCCAGAGATATCTTTATGCTTGCGGATAATTTCAAGAGCTGCATCGCACTCACCTTTGCGCTCATTAAATTTAGAATCCACAAGACCTCTTTGTTTATTTGTATTCATGATGACAAGAGTATGTCCATGCCAGTTCAAAGGAACTAGTTTTCGTTCCATATGCGTGCAATCTAACAAGACACCATGGCCTTCTTTACCGTGTGCAATAGCATACATATCCATGATGCCTACTTTTACACCTACGAAATGGTATTCTACATGCATGGCCATTTTTGCCAATTCCGTACGATCAATTGGAGTTAGACCCAACTCTGAAAGCAACATATAACTAGTTAAATCTAGCATACATGCAGAAGAGGACAAGCCTGCACCAGCTGGCAAATTACCATTATAATAAATGTCCATACCTGGTACCTTGTGACCCTTATCTTTTAAGAATTGAATCACACCTAATGGATAATTAGCCCAATCGTGTTCAATATTATATTGGAAAATTTCATTTACATCAACCACTACAGTCTTTTCCATATTATCAGAGTGTAAACGTACCTTGCTATCTTCACGTAAACGGATGGCTCCATAAATACCTACTTTAAGTGCCGCTGGGAATACATGACCACCATTATAGTCTTGGTGCTCACCAATAACATTCACGCGACCTGGAGCAAAATAACAATGCACCTCTCCTGAACCTTCGCCAAAGAAGGGCAGAAAACGCTGTTGTAATTTTTCTTTATTCATTTGCTTGTTCAACCTCACTATATAGTTTGCGCAATTCCGGTGCTGTTTCTTCTACGGCACTTGTATTCGCTGCTGCCCATGCTCCCATTTCAGAGGATGCATAGTATTTAATTTTATTGGCTTCTCTGAAAGGAGGATAGAATTGAATATTAAAGTGATAATATTCTTCATGTCCTGCATATTCAAGGCTATTTACAGGATTTTGATGATATACCATCATGTATGGGAATGGCATATTAAATAAACGATCGAAGGCTTCCGTTAATGTTTTTAACATATGCGCCAAATCTTTGGTTTCTTTTTCAGTACAATCTGTGATGTAATTCATGTGACGTTTTGGCACGACAAATACACCATAGGGATAATCTGTAAAGAACGGAATATAGGCTAAGAAAGAGTCATTTTCTCCTACAATGCGAGCATCTTTTTCTTTCTCAACTTGATTCATTTTACAGAATAAGCATTCACCATGTTCATGATGATGATCTTTCGCACTATCTAGTTCCACTTGTAGCTTCTGCGGTACAAAGGAATAGCCATATAATTGACCATGTGGATGTGGCATTGTCACACCTACAGCTTCCCCTTTATTTTCAAAAGGATAAATATATTTAATTTTTTCATCTTTTGCTAATTCACTATGACGCTCTTTAATAAGGTTTAGTAATTTAACAATATGATCTTCGGATAATTCGTAAAATTTAGCAGTATGCTCCGGAGAATATAAGATAACTTCGCATTTCCCATAGTTTTCTTGACTTTTGTAAAAGTCATTACCATCTTCATAAGGAGCCTCTGGCATTTGCGTTAAGGCTGGAAAGTCGTTATCATATTTCAACACATCATAATCTGCAGGGACTTTTTTATTAATACCTGGGCAGAATGGGCACCAATCCTTTGGCATCGTTGGGCGTGCTTTACGGTTTGAAGCGACCATTGTCCAAGTCCGCAATAAAGGATTCCATCGTAATTCCGACATGGAATACCTCCAATCTATAGTTATATGCTTTAAAAAATGAAAGATAATTTTTATACATACCTATTCTTTCATATTTTAACATTTTTTTCAATACTTAATTAAATAATAAGTTATATGATTTACTCATAATTTAATCTTTTTTCATGTTTTTCCACTTTTTTGATATCTTATGATACAAAACAATGCCACATCCCCCTTCTCTCACTGCATTCTGAATGTTCGTTCAGGGGAATATGGCATTGTTTTTTCTTTATTTGGGGATATCAATATATATTGAAACTCCTGTAATACGCACAAATTATGAGTAAATCATATGGGGGCTTATTCGGAGGGAGAATGGGATAATGTAGTATATTTACTATTATCTTTTCTTCCAAAGATAATTAGTAGTTAACTCCCCTCTATTTTTCTTATATCATAGGCATGTATCGTTTCGATATCTGTAGGACTCCTATCCATATCATACAAAATATTTTTTAAATATTTTTCTTACTTTTATATATACAAATACAATTTACTAGTAGTATGACTAAATGTAATAGATACTAAAGTTCACTAGAAGAAGGTATCTTGTGTGCCGCTTTGTTTGACTTCCATTTGGGCCCGTCGTTCATCGGTGATGAAGGAGTCTGTTTTCATATTAATGACATGCAACAAGCCTCGCATGGAATCTACACCTTTTTCTTTCGCTGCTGCAATGGCTACTTTGGCACATACTTCAGAGTCGTCCAAGGCATTGTGATGGTTAAATTTGATACCTAAGAATCCGCCCAAGGTATTCAACTTATGATTCACTAAATCAGGCCATACTTTTCGTGTGATGCGGACGGTGCAAGTATATTCTAAATCAGGCCATTCAATATTGTAGTGGTCCAAGGTGGCACGTAACACGTCGATGTCGAACTTCGCATTGTGTGCTACTAACAGTTTACCTTTTAAATGGTTATTATAAATCGCCGGCCACAACTGATCAAAGGTAGGCTTATTCAACACTTCTTCCGGTTGGATACCATGGATACCAATGAACTCTTGGTTGAACTGCATCACTGGGGGCTTGATTAAACTATAGCCACGTTTTGTGATCCGCCCATCTTCCACAGTCACCACAGCTAAGGAAATAGCACTATTCTTACTTTCATTAGCCGTTTCAAAATCTAAGGCCACAAAATTTAACATATATCCTCCTCACGCAAGACTTTAACATCTGTGATTACATCAAGAAAAAGCAGATGCATCATAGCATCTGCTTTTATTATATAGTATTTTTAATGAAAGTAAAATCGATTATTGAATCGCTTTCTCAAACACTGCTTTGATTAAAGATTTTGTTTGTTCGTAGCTTTCACCAGGTTGTGCCTCATATTGTTTGTCCAAATCAAACCACAAATTTGGATAGTATTCGTATGGATGTGTTTTGAACAATTCTACAGCATCTTGATCTTCTACCCAGTTAATTTTGATTTCTTTGAACGCAGGGTTTTCTGCTTGCAATTCTTCGATAGCGCGGAATGCGTTAGCGCAATATGGACAATGATGTAAATGGAAACCTAAAATTTCTTTCATAGTATACTCCTTTCATCGAATCGATATATTATATCGAATTTATTCAATTATAAGATTAGTATACCACAAGAAAATTCATTTTACAACTATAAGCCAGCGTGGTATGTCAAAATTGCAGTCCAAGATGTATGAATCCAACTAGACACATCAACCGTTGTATGTAGTGCAACGGCTAAAAACATGGCTCCTGTAATTACGGTGGCAGCAGTACTGCTCATAATCGCATCAATTCGTTCTAACATAAGAACACATCCTCTCTAATCTCTTACTTTATACGGCTGAAAGTCATCACTATACCCAGTCTTTGTAGTAGATGCTCTCAGTTAAAATCTAAACTATCTTTCATAATAACAAAGATATGAAACACTTTGTCACTTATGATATACTATTAGTATAGTGGAATTAAAAGATTTGACAAGAATCACTTTTTCTATTTTGTTATTTACGAAACATATATAGAAAAGTATCCTATATTGAATAAGTATCTCATTTTGTTTGATTCATATATGTAAGGAGGAATTATGGATAAACGACAAATGAAAACTAGAAAAGCTATTTTCGACGCCTTTGTTAGGCTTTTAGAACATAAAAATTATAATGCTATCATCGTGCAAGACATTATCGATGAAGCCCTCATTGGCCGTAGTACATTTTACGCACACTTTGAAACAAAAGAAGATCTATTAGAAGCGCTCTGTCACGAATTATTCTCTCATATTATCGACACTGCATCAGACTTCTCCCATGCTCATGGCTTATATAAAAACAGCCACATCAAGGAAGCTATCTTCCTCCATATCTTGCAGCATTTAGAGGACAACGATAATAATATTTTGGGTCTTCTTTCCTGTGAAAGTAACGAACTCTTCCTACGTCATTTCAAGAGCAGTCTGAAAGAACTCATCCAAAGTCATTTCTTAAACAATCAAACTTGTCCACACAACAATATCCCTCATGATTTTATCTCTAATCACATTGCAGGATCTTTTGTAGAAATGGTTCTTTGGTGGCTGGAAACTGGTCGAGAGTATTCCATTGAAGACATGTCACGATACTTTTACCATATTACAGAACCATTGATTTTGGAACATCAACATTAATACCATAAACAAACGCAACAAGGCGCTACCTTAAGCAAATTCGCTCATCGGTAACGCCTTTTTGTAGTAATATCAACTGTATATGTTTTTAATTGTCATTAAGATATTCTTTATGGCATATTGTTGTGCCGACTAGAATGTAAAACATCCATCTACTATCGATTACGCTATTTTGTAAAACAACAATTTTCATTAGAAACATATTAGACCGCCAAGGAAAACCGTTTTTTTGCCAATGGAAGGAACAGCACTAAAATGATAGATTCTAATAGGTACGTGAGCACATAGGTCATCCATATGCCGTCATTACCGAATGGAGGGATCAGTAATTCTTGCATGCCTACAAAGAAGACCACTGCAATGAACATCATATTCCGGATAGATGCGGTCTGACCGATGCCATTATACATACCATATAATAATAATCCTACTGCCGCACAGATAGGATAGAGCAATAGATAATGGGAATATTCCAAGGCCATCGTGTAAATCTCTGGTACTGAGGTCATAACCATAATGATATCATTACGGAATAATCCCAGCACGATTTCTACAATAACCACATATACCGCTAAGCATTGCAGGGAAATCTTCAACGTATCTTTCCAAAGCACCAAGTCACGTTTTCCAAATGCTTTTCCAGTAAATACGCTGACTCCGTTCGCCTGTCCATCTGTGAAGTATGCCATGATAAAGATAATCTCCAAAATCACCGCATTCGTCGCTAATACATCACTGCCCATAGCACTGCCTGCTTTGGCAAACAAATTGTTGATAGTCAACAAACAAAATGTACGAAGCATAAGGTCTGTGTTGACTTTCATGATAGATAGGAAGGGTTTCACTCGTTTTAAGGTATTCCATATATGGGGTGTTAGGTCTAACCGTTCACGAACTAAGTACATAGCACCTAGGCCTACTAAGAACGCATAGATTTGGGAAATCAAAGAGGCCCAAGCCACCCCCTTTACTCCAAAGTCAAAGCCAAATACAAAGAGAAAGGACAAACCAATATTCAACACATTCATGGAGATTTGCATGATCATAGTGGCGCGAATCATCATCTGTCCCATAAGCCAGCCTAACGTAACATAATTGACCAATACAAAAGGAGTTCCCCAGATTAAAATATCTGTATAGTCCGCCATCAAAGCGATCACCTCTGGGTCGGGATGCATAAAACTTGCATAGTAATCAAATATCCAAGGATATCCCACGATAAAAGCGGCACTGATAAGTAAAGCAATGATGAGAGGCCGAAAAAAACTTAAGGATGCACTTTCCTTCGATTGTTCTCCCAAAGCCTGTGCAGAAAAAACTGTTGTGGCCACCCGCAAAAATCCAAAGAGCCAATACATATTATTAAATAAGATAACTCCTAATGCTACTGCAGCGATGTACATAGCATTATCCATATGCCCCATAATAGCCGTATTCACGGCCCCTAATAAAGGTTGTGTCACGGTAGAAATCATAAATGGAACTGTCACTTTTAAATACTCTTTGTAGGTCAATCGTTCTTCCATCTTACCCTCACAAAAAAAGAGGAACACCTAGGTGTTCCTCTTGAAACATTTTCATACACCATTTGATACGTTTATTATATCAAAGTATGTTCATATAGCACAAATATATCTTATTCATACAATTTATGTTATATTACAAAACAATCTATTCATCTAATGAAAAATAATGTTAGCCATAGATTAGCGCTCTAAATTATAAACCGCACTTAACAATTGTTTTGTATACGGATGCTGCGCCTCTGCTAAGGCATCTCCATTCAGGCGTTCTACCACTTCCCCTTTATACATGACCACAACTTTGTGGCAGAATAAATGGACTAATGCCAAATCATGGCAAATAAATAGGTAGGTAATGCCTTTTTCTTTTTGTAACCGTACCAATAGCTCGATGATTGTATCTTGTACAGATACATCTAGAGCACTCGTGGCTTCATCGCAAACGATAATTTCTGGTTCTAATGCTAATGCTCTAGCAATAGCCACACGTTGCCGTTGCCCGCCACTCATATTATTCGGATATCGGTCTGCAAAATCTTCTGGTAAATCTACCATTTTTAACAATTCTCTAGCTTTCGCATCTACATCTGCTTTGCTAATGAGATCAAAGTTACGCAATGGTTCACAAATGATGTCACGCACTTTCATCTTCGGATTGAAAGCGGCTGTTGGATCTTGGAATACCATTTGAATATGACGATAATTTTGGCGTTTTTCTTCACCTGTTAATTTCGTAATATCTTTACCTCGGAAAATAACAGAGCCAGATGTAGGCGCATGCATATTCATAATAGTCTTCACCAAGGTAGACTTACCACACCCAGACTCCCCTACGATAGCTAAGGTTTCGCCTCGCTCTACATCGATAGAAATGCCATTACATGCACGCAAGGTAGAACCGTCAGCGAGAGGAAATTCTTTCACAATATCTTGAATTTGCATAATAATCTCAGACATAGCGTTTTCCTCCAATTTCTGGCACAGCATTGAGTAATTGTTTCGTATACTCCGCTTGTGGGTTGCGAATGATTTCCTCAGCTGGACCATATTCCACCACAGCCCCTTGTTTCATCACCATGATTTTATCAGACATATGAGCTGCTACGCCAATATTATGAGTGACAATAATCATGGAAGTTTTATTTTCACGGTTAATGCGCAATAATTCTTCTACAATTTGCGCTTGTGTTGTTACATCTAGGGCTGATGTAGGTTCATCTCCCAATAATAACTTAGGAGAGAATGTGATGGCCATGGCAATCCCAACACGTTGGCGCATACCACCACTGAGTTCAAATGGATAGGACTTCATGATGGCCTCAGGATGTGGCAAATTGGTGAGCGCCAACATTTCGATAGCTTTTGCCTCTGCCTCTTGTTTAGACATCGTGCTATGCAATTGAATGAACTCTACAAATTGTTTGCCAATCGTTTGGATAGGATTCATCATATTGCCACTATCTTGGAAAATCATAGCAATGTGATTGCCCCGCAAATCCAACCAATCCTTTGTGGAAAACCCTAATAAGTCTTGCCCATCAAAGGTAATACTCCCTTCAGACACACGACCTGTATTTGGTAATACACCTAGCAATGCACGGATGACCGTTGTCTTACCACTGCCGGACTCCCCCACAATGGAAACTATCTCCCCTTCTGCTAGATCTAAGTTAACCCCTGCAATCGTAGGATTTGAATTATTTCCGTAGGTAACGGCTAAATTTTTAATACTAAGTAACATATAGATCCTTTCTGACTATTTCGTGAGTATGGTACTGAAAGTTACTGCTACATGCAACAAGGGGAGGCACAGTGCCTCCCGATTGTTGCGGACATCTACAAAGGATTATTTTGCTGGTTTAATATTTTTCGTCAACCAGTAGTAGTCTGTTGGGTACATCACTACATTTGTTAACCAATTTTTATTGACAATATTTGCTTTAGCGTAACCTAAGAACAATGCCGCACCATCATCCAATAAGATTTGTTGTGCTTCGATAATTAAGCTTCGACGTTTAGATTTGTCGAATTCAACTGCTAATTGATCCATGATGGCATCGAATTTAGGATTGCTGTAACCAGAACCATTTTGAGGGTTTTCACCATTCAAGTTAGTTTTCCAGTACCATTTCAAGAAGATTTCTGGGTCACCAGTGTTCGCTGTTATGGTGTTGGAAATCAACAAGTCATAGTCGCCATCGATACCCATTTTATCTAGTAAATTATAGTCAACAGTTTCAATATTTACTTTAATACCGATTTTTTTCATATCGGATTGAACGCCTTCTGCATAGATTGGAAGCTCTTGACGACTGTTGTAAACTACGAAACGTACTTCTAAGTTTTTGCCGTCTTTATCTACATAACCGTCTCCATTAGTATCTTTCCAGCCAGCTTCTGCCAACAATTGTTTGGAACGTTCAGGATTGTATGCATTAGGGTCTTTCAACTCATCGAAACCATAATCCAAGCTTGGTGGAATTGGAGCTTTACCAGGAATGAAAGTACCTTTCAGCAATACTTCGTTGTAGGATTTACGGTCAGTACCACTGATAAAGGCAGCACGCACTTTTGGATCACCTAATACACCTTTTTGGTTAATACGAGCTAATACTGTACGCAAGGATGCCATTTCTTCTACGTTGAATTTGCTGTCATTACGCAAAGTTTCAATGTCGCCAGCAGCGATGTTAACTGCCACATCTACGTCGCCGTTTTGCAATGCTAAGGCACGAGTTGTAGGGTCATCGATGGATGGGAATTCTACCGTTTTGAAAGGAACTTCCCCATCCCAGTAGTTTTCGTTAGCCTCTACCACTGCTTTTTCTTTAGTGAAGGATTTCACTTTGTATGGGCCAGTACCGATAGGACCTTCTTTCGCGAAGTTACGGCCAGCTTTTTCAGCGGACACATCTACGATGATAAATAATGGGTCAGCCAAGAAACCAGGCACATTTGGATAGGCTTTATCAGTAGTGATAATCAAGTTTTGACCTTCTGCTTTGATATCTGTGTATTGGAAGAATGTAAAAGCACGTTTATTTTTCTCAAACGAACGCTCAATGGATGCTTTTACCGCTTCAGCAGTCACTTTATTGCCATTGGAGAATTTAGCTTTGTCGTTGATTTTAAAAGTCCAAGTCATTTTATCGTCAGATACAGACCAGCTTTCCGCCAACCAAGGTTGTGTATTCATTTTTTCATCGAATTTAACTAATGTTTCACCAATACCGTAACGCATAACTGTCCAACCGAAGTAGTTTTGTGTTGTCTCCAATGTGTCTGCGAAGTTTGTAACCCCAAATTTTAACACACTTTTGTCAGCTGGTGCCGCATTGTCGTTACCACAACCTGCCATCACACCTAACGCCGCTACTGCCATAACACCAAATGTAGCATTACGAAGCCATTTTTTCCAACTTTGTTTCATCTTAAGTTCCTTTCTATAAAACTTAACTACTAACACATTAATGTGAATCTTTACTACGTGGATCTAAGATATCCCGCAGCGAATCGCCCCATAAATTGAAGATGGTCACCACAATGAAAATGGCCATCCCTGGATATAACATCAATTCTGGTGACGATAAAATATATTGACGGTTCTCATTGAGCATTAAACCCCATTCTGGCGTCGGAGGCTGTGCCCCAAAGCCCAAGAAGGAAAGTCCCGCAACTTCCATCATCATAGTCCCAATATCCATAGCCCCTGTGATAACAATCAGAGGCAGAACATTCGGTAAAATATGGCGCCATAAAATGGTCATTTGTTTTGTTCCATTCACTCTGGCTGCCGCAATAAAATCGTTATGGCGAAGTTTGATCACGGCAGAACGGGTCATTCGTGCATATTTCGCCCAGCTCACCACCACGAGAGCCAAGATAGCATTGATGGCGCTACCACCCATAATGCCGGCAATGGCAATGGCCAATACCACCCCTGGAAAGGATAACATAATATCTGTAAAGCGCATCAATACAAGCTCTACTTTACCTCCAAAAAATCCAGACAAAATTCCCACTACTGTACCAACAATGGCTGTTAGAATTACTAGAATCATTGTCATGAACAAGGAAGTTTGTGTACCATAAATGATACGGGAGAACGTGTCACGCCCTAATTTATCTGTCCCCATCAGATGTTCCGCAGAGGGCTTTAAGAAAGCTTTTGACATATCTGCATTGAACGCATCATGTGGTGTGATATAGGGAGCAAATATAGCAATTCCTACTACGATAGCCACTAAGAGGGAGTAGAAAGAAAAGCGTTTGTGTTGCAAAATAAATTCTTTCATCTTATCCCCTCCCTTTCAACCGTGGATCTAATATAGAGTAGGACAAATCTACTAAGAAGTTGACGGCTGTATAAATGAGAGCTACCCATAATACGAAGCCTTCAATCAACGGATAGTCACGCATGGCAATGGAATAGACTGCCATTTTACCCATCCCTGGCCAAGCGAATACGATTTCAATCACCGCAGCCCCTGCCAAGAGCCAACCGACATGCATACCCATGATCGTTATCAATGGTAATATAGCATTGGGCAATACATGTTTCCACAAAATTTGAGATTCACTCATACCACGTGCACGAGCCCCCATCACATAATCTTGATGCAATTCTTCAATGATGACAGTCCGCACTTGGCGCGTAAACTTTGCAGACATAACGCAAGCCAATGTGATAGCCGGTAAAATCAAAGCTTTAAAACTGATTGCCGACGTAGCAATCGGCACCAAGTGCAATTTAAAACCGAAGATGTACAGCAGAATCATGCCTAACCAGAAACTAGGCATTGATACATTCACAAAAGCAAAGAATCGAATGATAAAGTCTGGCAGTTTATTGGCTTTCACAGCCGAATAAATCCCCATTGGTATGGAAATGAGTACATTTAGTGCAAAGGCTGACACTGCTAATAAAGCCGTAGCGCCCAAGCCTTCTAATAATTTGTCGGTCACTGGTTTTTTCCCTGAATAGGAAATCCCCAAGTCACCTTGTACGGCACCTGCTACCCAGTGCACATACTGTTCCATAAATGGCCTATCTAAGCCCATCTCTTTTCGTGTAGCCTCAATCATTTCCTGCGACACAATAGTGTCCCCTGCTTCTAACACCATCAAAGCTGGATCCCCAGGAGCAATGTAGGTCAAGCAAAACGTCAGAAACGTAACACCAATTAATGTAATTAGCAATTGTGACACCTTACTTAGTATAGTTTTCAATCATCCACATCCTTCCCTTAAAATTAGTGAGCATGCATTCATATTTTCAATAAATACCCAAAAGAAAAAACCACCCTTTGGGTGGATCTACATTAAGTTAGCAAGGGCTATAGTTTAGACAATCTTGCTCCATCTTGCCCATAACCCTATACAACTTTTAGCAATATCTCCCCCAAAATATTCTTCCCTTATTTAAGGTATTCATAGTCAATATCTACGCCCAACTATATTATAGATATTACATAAATATGTTAATTTCTTTTATCAAAAAAGTCAAATGACTAATGTGAATATTGCAAGACATGGAGTGCATACTTGTTTGAAAGTGTACATTTCTAGCTATTTATCTGTGATTTATATCATTTTAAATCATCGTTTTTACACAAATTGAAAAATATCTATATAGTAATTTTATTCATTTTGTATAATATTAATGACTTTTAAAGATAGATATAAGAAACTTTCATAATTAACCTGAATCGTGACATAAGAAAACACACCCCAGGGAGCCCCTTAGGTGTGTTCCATTTTACTATGCAATTAAAAGAAATCGTTTTTCCAAAGCCAATAGCCTGCCAGGGCTGCAAAGCTTATACCAATACCAATCACATACTCAAAGCCATATTCCATATCAGCAAATGGCACCGGTACATTGATACCCCACAAGCTAAAGATGGCCGTTGGTACAGCTAACATAATTGTCATGGCTGCCAATAATTTCATAACTAAGTTTAAATTGTTAGAAATAATGGATGTAAAGGCATTCATCATATTCATCAAAATATTAGAATACATTTCAACCATTTCCACAGCCTGCTTGTTCTCAATGATCACATCTTCTAATAGATCCTCATCTTCTTCATAGATTTTTAATAAGTATCGCACATCATCATGGCGGCGAATGCGTAAAATCCGTTCCATTACCGTACCATTACCACGCAGTGCGGAGGTAAAATAGGTCATGGATTTTTGTAATTCCAACAATTGAAACAAATCTTTATTCCGTGTCGTATGTCGTAATGTTTTTTCAATGTCATCCGTACGGCGGTCAATTTGTTGTAAATATCGCAAATATAGTACCGCTGTGCGATACATGATTTGGAACAGAAATCTTGTCTTTTTAAAAGTATAGAAGGTTGGCATTTGATTGCTCAAGAACGGATATAGCACTTCTGCTTCTTCTAAACAGATGGTAATAAAGAAATCTTCTGTCACAAATACACCCAAAGGTACTGCATCATATACATCAGAACCGCGCAGTACCGGAATGTTAATAACGACGAAAATGTATTCATCTTCAATTTCTACGTGAGACCGTTCTTCCGTATCCAAAGCTGCTTTCAGTACGTCCGTTGGAATCTGTGTCATCATATTGACGATAGCCAACTCATCGGGGTCTGGGTTCACCAAATTTATCCATGAACCTTTTGTAGCATCTTGTACAGTGGAATCTGTAAATAATTCCCCCTCTACGTGTTTGTGTACCGTTAACATGTGACACCTCCTTAACGTCTTAATAACCCTACCCTTTATCTTAATCAATCGAGGCCGATTCGTCAATTTTTTTATGATTTCTCGTGAAAGTTTCTAACAATCTTTTACTGTTTCCACTCAATCAATGTATAGGGGTAAATACGATACCCATGTACAACAAAAAGGACCTGGCCTAATACCAAGTCCTTTTTGCTGTATAGTTGTTATGTAGTGATATATGCCTTGTATAACTACAAGGAGGGAAGATATCACAATGCCTCCTGCTACATAGTTGGGCGTACATGCTAGCAGGAGGGGTTATGTTATTTGCTGTAGAAAATACGGATAGAGTTCAAGATACAAAGAATGGATACCCCTGTATCTGCAAAGATAGCTACCCACATATTAGCAAAACCAAATACACCTGCTACCATAACGATGATTTTTACAGCAATAGCGAAGAAAATATTTTGCCATGCAATAGATAAAGTACGATCCGCAATACTTAAGGAGCGCCATACAGAATCTAGGTTAGAGTTCATGTACACTACGTCTGCTGCTTCGATGGCAGAATCTGCACCACTACCCATAGCACCGCCTACGTCAGCACCTGTCAATACAGGCGCATCGTTGATGCCATCACCTACGAACATAACAGAACCACGATCATTACGTAGAGACTGTACCACTTCTAATTTATCTTGTGGTAATAACTCAGCACGCACTCCTTGGATACCTACTTGTTGAGCAATATACTTTGCACTAGCTGCCACATCACCTGTAAGCATCACTGTTTGATATCCTTTGCCGTTCATGCGACGAATGGCTTCCTTAGAATCAGCTTTTAAAGCGTCAGCGATGATGATACGGCCTATGTATTGACTATCAACAGCTACGAATACTTCACTACCATACACATAATCAATCAATGGGGTTGCAATATTTTCTTTCGCCAACAAACGAGCATTGCCGACTAATACAGCATGACCTTCTACGTTGCCTACCATGCCGTGACCGGAAATTTCTTTTACATCCTTGGCCGTAGTAAACTCTACCCCTCTACGTTGTACTTCTTCTACGATAGACATCGCAATTGGGTGTGTAGATACGGCTTCTAAGGCTGCTGCATATTGCAACACTTCGTTTTCTGTATAGCCACTAGCTACTTCTACTGTTTGTACGTTGAAAGTACCAGTTGTGATGGTACCAGTTTTATCAAATGCAATCGCTTTCACACGGCTCATAGCCTCGATTGCTTTACCACCTTTAAATAAGATACCTTGTCGAGAACCAGCACCAATGCCAGAGAAGAATGCCAATGGCACAGATAATACTAAGGCGCATGGACAAGATACTACTAAGAATGTTAAAGCTGTATAAATCCAATATTGCCATTCTCCTGTGAATAGAGGAGGTACTATGGCAACGATAATCGCCAATGCCACTACGATTGGCGTATATACGCGAGAGAAACGAGTAATGAATCGGTCGATTTTTGGCTTGGATGCTGCTGCGTTTTCCACAGCATCTAAAATGCGCATAACCATGGAATCTTTTAATTCGTGAGTTACTTCTAAGACAATGCGACCATCCACGTTAATACAACCAGACATCACTTCTGTACCTACTGTGGCACTCACTGGAACAGGTTCCCCCGTCACCGCTGCTGTGTCGATACGTGTAGTGCCTTCTACTACGCGACCATCCAATGGGATACGATCGCCAGGGCGAATTTCAATATGAGATCCTACTTGTACATCTTCTGGATTTACAACTTGTACGCTACCGTCACAAGCGATTAAACGTACTTCTTCTGGGCGAAGATCCACTGCATCCATGACCGCATTACGACTGCGCTCTGTAGCACGTTCTTCAAAATAAATCCCTACTTGGAAGAACAACATAACACCTACAGCCTCTGCATATTCACCGATGATTAAAGCACCGATAGTAGCAATAGACATCAAGAAATTCTCGTCAAAGAATTTACCTTTCATACCATTTTTAACAGCTGCCCATACAATACGCCATCCTAATACAACAAATGTTACGATTAACAATGGAGTCATATATTGTTCTGGTACCCAATTCGTAAGCTCTGCCACTGCCATCACGATAGCGCCAACGATTATGGCAGATAAACTTGCATTGTGTTCATGGTCATGATCATCTTGCTTTGCTTTTTTCGCCGCTCGTACAAATGGTACCACCACAACACCATCTTCTGTAGCATCACAAACCGCTTGAATTTGTTCTTGCAAAGCATCCATATCTTCTAAAGTAGAGGTAATTCGCAATTGTTTCGTACCAATTGTAAAAGTCGCTGCCGACACAGATTCTAGTTGAATTAATTTTTCTTCAATGACACTAGCGCAATTTGCACAGTTCAAATTTTGTAATGTAAAAATGCGTTCCATAGTAACTCCTTTTTATTGATATATTACATATATTTTATGATTGAGTATTCATTCATATATTCATTATATCTACAAAATTCTATTTTGTCAACATATGATTACATATTTATTTATTATTTTTTTATCCCTAGTTTTATCTCATTTCGATAATAAAAAAGCACCCTAGTACTTAGAGCGCTGTATGCGAATTCGAACCGCATCTTTATAACAATATGTTATCGTCGTTCCAGTAGGCCAACAGCGATTTTTTATTTATTCTATTATCTCATGGATTTAATAGACTTGCAAATAAATCGTTTTTATAACCAAATCTACCAATCAGGAGAAGAAAATATGTAATATAATGTTCTATTTAAAGACGAAACATTTTGGATGACACAAAAAGATAAATTACTTCTAAAGCAACACAAGTAGATCTATACACAAAAGCCAGCAGTCCCTATGTTCTGCTGGCTTTCAGGGTTATAGGACAAAATGAGTTGGTAGACTATCTCCCTACACGACAAAGAGGACTTAGCCTAATGGCCAAGTCCTCTTCGCTGTATAGTTGTTATGTAGTGATATATATCTTGTATAACTACAAGTAGGGAAGATATCACAATGCCTCCTGCTACATAGTTGGGCATACATGCTAGCAGGAGGACTTATACTATTTACTGTAGAAAATACGGACAGAGTTAAAGATACAAAGAATGGATACCCCTGTATCTGCAAAAACTGCCACCCACATATTTGCAAAGCCAAATACACCAGCCACCATAACGATAATTTTTACAGCAATGGCGAAGAAAATATTTTGCCATGCAATGGACAAGGTACGTTCTGCAATACTTAAGGAACGCCATACAGAATCTAGGTTGGAGTTCATATATACCACGTCTGCTGCTTCGATGGCAGAGTCTGCACCACTACCCATAGCACCACCTACATCAGCACCTGTCAATACAGGTGCATCATTGATACCATCACCTACGAACATAACAGAGCCATAGTCATTACGAAGAGATTGGACAACCTCCAGTTTATCTTGTGGTAATAGCTCGGCACGCACACCTTGGATACCTACTTCTTGGGCAATGTGATTCGCACTAGCTTGTACATCACCTGTGAGCATCACTGTATGATATCCTTTGCCATTCATGCGGCGGATAGCCTCTTTAGAATCCGCTTTCACAGCATCGGCAATGACGATACGACCTACATATTGACCATCAATAGCTACGAACACTTCACTACCATATACATGTTCAATGGTTGGTACCGTTACATGTTCTGTTTCTAATAAACGACCATTACCAACCAATACGGTATGGCCTTCTACAATGCCTACCATACCATGACCAGAGATTTCTTTTACATCCTTAGCCGTATTAAACTCTACTCCTCTACGCTGTACTTCTTCTACAATGGACATAGCAATCGGGTGTGTAGAACCAGCTTCTAGAGCCGCTGCATATTGCAACACTTCATTATCTGTATAAGTACCAGCTACTTCTACTGTTTGTACGTTGAAAGTGCCTGTTGTGATAGTACCAGTTTTGTCGAAAGCAATTGCTTTCACTCGGTTCATAGCCTCGATCGCTTTACCACCTTTGAACAAGATACCTTGTTTAGAGCCAGCACCGATACCAGAGAAGAATGCCAAAGGCACAGACAATGCAAGAGCACATGGGCAAGATACTACTAAAAACGTTAAAGCTGTATAAATCCAATATTGCCATTCTCCTGTGAATAGAGGAGGTACTACGGCAACGATAATCGCCAATGCCACTACAATTGGCGTATATACGCGAGAGAAACGAGTAATGAAACGATCAATCTTTGGTTTCGATGCCGCTGCATGTTCTACAGCATCAAGAATGCGCATAACCATGGAATCTTTTAATTCATGCGTTACTTCTAAGACAATACGCCCATCCACATTGATGCACCCAGACATCACTTCTGTACCTACGGTAGCGCTCACTGGAACTGGTTCACCAGTTACCGCTGCTGTATCGATACGCGTAGTACCTTCTACTATACGGCCATCCAATGGAATACGATCACCAGGACGAATTTCGATATGAGACCCTACTTGTACATCTTCTGGATTCACCACCTGCACGCTACCATCACAAACGATTAAACGCACTTCTTCTGGACGAAGATCCACTGCATCCATAACCGCATTACGACTGCGTTCTGTAGCACGTTCCTCAAAATAAATCCCTACTTGGAAGAACAACATAACCCAAACAGCCTCTACATATTCACCAATGATTAAAGCGCCGATAGTGGCAATGGACATCAAGAAATTCTCATCAAAGAATTTACCTTTCATAACATTTTTAATCGCTGCCCATGCAATGCGCCAACCTAATATAACAAAGGTTACAATTAATAATGGAGTCAGGTATTGCTCTGGCACCCAATTTGTAAACTCTGCTACCACTATCACGATAGCGCCTATAATAATCCCCGCTAAACTAGAATTATGCTCATGGTCATCCTCTACTTGTTGTGCTTTTTTAGGTGCACGCACAAATGGTACCACTACTACACCATCTTCCGTAGCATCGCACACCGCTTGGATTTGATCTCGTAACATATCTGTATCTTCTATACTAGAGGTAATGCGCAATTGCTGGGTGCCAAGCGTGAAAGTTGCTGCTGACACAGATTCTAGTTGATTTAATTTTGCTTCAATCACGCTAGCGCAATTGGCACAATTCAAATTTTGTAGTTTAAAAATGCGTTCCATCGTATCTCCTTATGAAATTATAATATGTAACCTTACTACTTACTTTACTGTTTGTTTTAACACTGCTTTAACACTTAAGTGTTTATTTATATGTTATCGTCGTGCCAGTAAACCAACAGCGATTTTTTATTTATTCTATTATCTCATGGATTTAATAGACTTGCAAAATCACTTTACCCCTAATACTTTAGATATCTCTGCCTCTATATAAATGTATCCCATTTCTTCTTGACTTTGCCCCTCTTATAAGATGTAATATAATGTTCTATTTAAAGACGAAACATTTTGGATGACACAAAAAGATATGGCAACGTTGTTTTGCGTTGATATATCCACCATTAATTACCATTTAAAAGAAACATTTGATTCTGAAGAATTATCAGAAGAGTCAACTATTGGAAAATTTCCAATAGTTCGCTTAGAGGGTACCAGAAAAGTAACTCGCACCATCACTTTCTACAACCTAGACGCCATCATAGCTGTTGGCTACCGTGTAAACTCAAAAGAGGCTACACAATTCCGCATCTGGGCTACAAAGGTATTGCGTGAATATATTGTGAAAGGTTTTGCCCTCAACGACGATATGTTGAAGAATGGTACTCCTTTCGGTCAAAACTATTTTAAAGAACTCCTACGCAAAGTCCAATCCATTCGAGCAAGCGAACGTCAAATCTATCAACAAATTACAGATATATTCGCAGAATGCTCCATTGATTACGATGTACAGGATCCTTTCACCCGCCAATTTTACGCTATGGTGCAAAACAAATTCCATTATGCTATCACAGACAAAACTGCAGCTGAAATTATTTATAATGCCGTTGATAGAGATAAACCACAAATTCCTATCTTTTAACGAATACGAAGTGCTCACTAATAAAGGGCATATTTCAAAACTACAAGCTGATAAGAAAGCAGTTACTGAGTATAAAGAATTTAATCGTACGCAGAAAGTATTCTCTGATTTTGACAGAATCATACACAAGCAAAACAAGTAATAGAGCAAATCAAAAATGAGAAAACCCCGTAAACACGTATGTTTACGGGGTTTGTTATTTGCTTGAATTATTCAGCTGTGATTGTTGCTACTGGGCAAACGGATTCGCAAGAACCGCAATCGATACAAGTATCGTTAATTTCGTATTTAACTTCGCCTTCAGAAATTGCTCCTACTGGACAAACAGAAGCACAAGAACCACATTTAATGCATGCATCACCAATAACGCGCATGAGACACCTCCATAAAAAAATAGAATTCGCTAACTTTATGATTATCATTTAACTAAGGTACTTACCTTTTTTATATTCTCATTATTGCACGTTTTTTTAGTCTTGTCAAATACTTGTCTATACTTTTTGTATCCAATTTTTACAATTGATGTTGCATTTTTTGTATCGCTGAACCTATATATTGCGCTATTTGATAGATTTTATCATTTGTATTCAACTATATATACAAAAAATAACTATAGGTGCCGATATTCTCAATTATTACTTCTCAATATAGTTTTTGATAATAATTATATTATCAATTAGATATCTAAGAACACAAACTAATTTCCATCCAGTTAGTGCAACTGATTCGATTCATATCCCATGACTCGTCGCTTAATCTTGTACATCCGTACCCGCTGGTAATCGATTTCATCATGACACACCAAAGTTGCCACATCAACCTGCAAAGTCTTGGCGATCAAATACAACACCTGCACAGATGTCCCTAAGGAACCTTTAGCACCTTCAATTTTTGCTAAATAACTTGGACTAATACCACATCGTTTAGATAACTCTTTTTGTGAAAGTCCCTGACAACGTCTAACCCAAGCAATTTTTCTGCCTAAACAAATACAAAACTCTTCATACTCTGGCATAGATTCCATTGATTGTAAATGCGTCCCCATCTCTATACACCTCATTTCAAAAGTATATAACTGAACTGCTCTACTCACATTATATATAGGCAAAATTCATAAATCAAGAGTGTATCGTATAAGATTCTTTTCAAAGATGCCTATCTAAAAGCTCTAAATGCACCATCTGTTCTTGTTCTAGCAGCATATATCTATACCAATATATAGCCTATACATTTCATTACTTTCTCTCTAGCCCTATCTGTCCAGACCGGAGAATCCTAGCCTCAGTTATAATGTTATCATCCCAAGTGGATTCAGAGGTAATCCCTTCATCGGTAATTCGTATTTCTTTCTGTATACGCTTCGATGGCTTGCCTTGTACTAATTCTTCATGGTATAGGCCTTCAAGGGTAGTTACATCTAAAGCTGACATAGAATTCCCTGAAACAAGTTCTTTAGGAAGTTGATCATGCATGCTAGATGGATCTTCACTTAATCGATGAGAAGGTGTTATTTCTTTACTTTCATCATTTTCCATATACACAAAATCATCTAATAAGTGCAACAAGGTCTGCAAATCATATCTATGAATATCATCATATTCTACCTCCATCAAGTATCGATGTGTAGGATCCTCTTTCATAATCATATCAATGGTGAACCTTACATAGGGTCCATCCTGTGTAGGCTGTTCAAATCTATCCCAGCGAACCGCTGTCATATCTTCTCGAGATAGAAGGCCTCCTTCAGATATTGTGTGCTTTTTAAAAGTATGTAGATTGTTTCGACGCCAAATCTCCATGTACTTCGCATCTGTCATACCTTGGATAGGCTGGTCATACCAGGTAGTATTCCACTGTTCTTGAGATACTCCTTTCGGCGGTACATTATCTCTACGTGTAACCATCACATTCACATCTTTGTCTAATTGCAACAGAACCCCTACTACATGCCCACTATCTGTAGGTACTACCTTATCAATCCAAGTAAGACTTTGTACTGCCCAAGGAATGGTAAAACGAAAATGCCCTGCCCGACTACTAATATACGTATGGTTCGGTATATTTTCTATTCCCTCACCTTTTGCACGTAGACTACTATCTGTATAGTGTTCCCCTACAGGAACGGGCATACCTACTGGCATTCCTTGCTGTCCTATGAATGTAATTTTAGGTTTTGCCTCTATATCTTCTGCCATACCTACAGCACCTGTGAAAGTGGCCATCGCCACGCCACATACCACAACTTTCCACCATATATTTCCAACTAGTTTGCTTTTCATTCGTTGATTTCCTTTCTTATCTGCGCCTCTATACATCCTATGTCAAGTTTTATACTCATCTAACGTTGACCTCATCTCAATATCTATCTTGGATTCAATAGTTCTTGCTGTATCATTAAATGTTACTTAGTACAACTACATATCTAGTATACCATAGCTAAAAAGAGAACCCACTATTGTGAGTTCCCTTATATACTACTATACAGTTGCTATATCTTACAGTTTGTCCAATGCTTGTGCTAAGTCAGCAATGATATCCTCAACATTTTCAATACCGATAGATACACGTAATTGTTCTGGTTTTACACCTGCTGTCAATTGTTCCTCAGGGCTCAATTGGGCATGTGTTGTACTTGCTGGGTGGATAACCAAGGATTTAGCATCCGCCACATTGGCAAGGTTAGAGAAGATTTCAAGAGCATCAACGAATTTGATACCTTCCTCTTTACCACCTTTCACACCGAATGTGAACACTGCGCCAACCCCTTTCGGGAAGTATTTATCAGCCAACGCTTTATATGGGCTGTTTGGCAATTCAGGATAATTTACATAAGCAATTTTTGGATGGTTTACCAAGAAATCTACAACTTTACGAGTGTTTTCTACATGGCGTTCTACACGCAAGGACAATGTTTCAATACCTTGAATAATCAACCATGCTGCTAGAGGAGTAATGGCTGCCCCAGTGTCACGCAATAATTGAGCACGTACTTTCACAGTGAAAGGAATTGGAAGATCGCCATATACTAAACCATTGTAATGTACGTCGCCTTCTACAAATCCAGGATAACGGCCGCTTGCTTTGTAGTCGAACTTCCCACTTTCCACGATCACACCAGCGATAGTTGTACCATGACCGCCTAAGTATTTAGTTGCGGAGTGAACCACTACGTCTGCACCGTGTTCAAATGGACGGAACAAGTATGGAGTACCGAATGTATTGTCCACGATTACGATGATACCATGAGAGTGAGCGATCTCAGCAATCGCTTCTAAATCTACTAAGTTAGCTCCTGGGTTACCAACGGATTCTACATACACAGCTTTTGTGTTGTCGTCGATAGCTGCTTTGAACTCTTCTAAATTATCTGGGTTCACAAATTTTGTAGTGATACCGAAACGTGGCAATGTTGCACTGAATAAATTGTAAGTACCACCGTACAATGTGGAAGCTGCTACAATGTTATCGCCAGCAGATGCTACGTTTTGGATAGCATAGGCAATCGCTGCAGAACCAGAGGCTACGGCGATGGCACCAGCACCACCTTCTAAAGCGGCTACACGGCCTTCCAATACGTCTTGTGTAGGGTTACCTAAACGAGTGTAGATAGGACCTGCATCAGTTAAAGCAAAACGTCCTGCTGCTTGTTCTGCATCTTTAAATACATAAGAAGTAGTTTGATAAATTGGCACCGCACGGGAACCTGTTGCGTCTACTGTATGACCTGCATGTAATTGTAATGTTTCAAATTTGTAATTGCTCATGTTAAACTCCTCATCATTCTTAAATCTTTACTATCTATTGACTAGGATTAAATGACCCAGTCTTGTATATATGCTTCTTCAATCGGTCTCGATTGTAATTCACTGACCTCATACGGTGTTTCTTGGTACACATAATAGTTTAACCAGTTTGAATAGAGTATGGTCGATGCGGATCGCCATCGAATGATGGGCCCTTTCGTCGGATCATCATCAGGGAAATAATTTTCTGGAATTTCAATCTCTAATCCTAACTTTCTATCCCTATCATACTCTTGGTATAAAGTATCTCGATCATATTCTGGATGTCCAAAGATAAACACATGTTTATTATCATAGGACCGGGCGATACCAACACCTGTCTTATCCGCGCGGGCTAGCACTTCTAACTGAGGGTGAGCGTTGATTTCGCTTTCACTCACCGTCGTATGCCGTGAATGAGGCATATAGAAGAGTTCATCTAGGCCACGCATAAGCATGGGCTTACTGTTCTGCACTTCTTGTTCATATACACCGAATAACTTGGTAGGCAAATCTTCCTTGTGGATACCGAAGTGCTTATAAATCCCGGCTTGGGCTCCCCAACAAATGTAGAGAGTAGAACACACATGGGTTTTACTCCATTCCATAATTCCTGAAAGCTCATCCCAATAGTTCACTTCCTCAAAAGGCATTTGCTCTACCGGAGCGCCTGTTATAATCAAACCATCAAAGTATTGATCTTTGATTTCCTCGAAAGTTCTATAAAAGGTTTCCAAATATTCTTGACTTGTATGACTTGCTGTATAGGACGCCGTGTACAGAAAAGTCACCTTTGTTTGTAACGGTGTATTACTCAAAGCACGAAGCAGTTGAATTTCCGTAGTCTCTTTCCGTGGCATCAAGTTCACAACCACAATGTGGAGTGGTCGAATATCTTGTGACTCTGCCCGTTCCGAATCCATGACGAATATATTCTCTTCTGAAAGTTTCCCTATGGCTGGTAATCCTTTCACTACTCGTATAGGCATTCAATCCACCTCTCTTTCCAGTAAAACCTATCGATTAACGATGAATTAAGTATACTAGGATGTCCATCATATGTCAACAATATACGTACATTTATCCTTATACAGGATACATATTATTATATATAGCAAAAAACTATAAGGAAAGTTATAAACATATATTTTCCCAATATTGCTTATATGTCATACATACCCTTGAAATCTATTCTATTATATCAATATGTTACTTTTACACACTTTCAGAAAAAATAACTTGCTATTGAGTGGATTTTGATATATAATTTCATCAACATATATAGATGTCATTTTTCATTACATGTAATAGCAATTTACAGTAAATGAGCTATATATCAACAGGCCTGTGATACTATAGAAACTATGATGTAAGTACGCCCCTTATACATCATCCATGACAATCATGTTAGGTAATATTATATATAAGGAGGTAAACTATGAGTCAGTCTTATATTAAACACTCATTACTGATGACAGCCACTGACATCCAAGATGATTCCTACACTGATGAAGAACTTGTGGCCTTCATCCAAGCTGGATATCATCATATGACTGTTATCTTATGTCAACGGTACGTACCTCTCATTACAAAATACGCGCATGTGCGCCAACTCCGTTCTATAGACAGTGATTTAGAGTCTGCCTTATGGGAATGTTTCTTGCAGGCTATTAAGACCTATGATATAACTAGCAACATCCCCTTTGCTGGCTTTGTAAAATCTCGCATACGCTTCACCCAGTGGAATCTATATCGAAAGAGTCTACGACAATGGACTCATGAAACGGTGTTAGCCCCACAAGAAGATGAAACAGATCCTCTAGCATCTATCCCATCCAGCCATGATACTGCAGAGGAAGCCATTCATCATTTAGAACTATTAGCATTGCACACAGCTCTATCAGAAATGGAGCCGGTGCATGCAAACCTATTACGGCAAGTCTTACTAAAAGGCAAATCCATCAGCGAAATTGCTAATACCTATGGCATGAGTCGACAGGCTATGCATAAGAAATACAAACGAGCGCTCGCCTTGCTAAAAGAGGCTTTAGAAACAGTTCAATAACATAACATTGAAAAGAAGTAAAACCTGAATCTCTTAAAGAGATTCAGGTTTTCTTATCATGCAGTACACTAATATATAACAATAGCCATCCTGCTATGTATCAGCAGGATGGCTACGGTAATTCTTGGTACTAAGTCTTATCACTATCATTTACATATACCCTTCTTGGTGTGGTTCTCAGCTGTCTAAAGGTCCTATCCTACCTTATCGTTTTAACCACTTTAATACCCAAAGGGTAATTCTAATAATTTTTAATGCTTTTTCAAGCTTTTCCATATTACGCCTCTAAAGCGATGGCATTATTTCGCACAACCCCTACCAAAGGATAGGCATATAGCTTGCCCAATGCATCGCCTACAGCTTTTACATCCTCATCTGTAGCACTTTCATTGACATAGGCAAAATTAGCCACTTTTAAATTATGTGCACCTTCACCTTTTTTAAATTGTAATTGTAATTTAGTTACCATTGTTGTTGTCATAGTCTAATCCTCCTTATTCTACCACCGTGGACTCTGTTGTCACTAATGCACCATGTTGAAAGTTAGTCAAGCGTTGATCTTTACGACCACGAAGTACATCTTTCTCCACCATCAGTTGACCTACTGTGTCAATTTCAGTTTTTGTAACACCTTCTTTGGGGAATGCTACCACAATATTGACTTCTTCCTTAGATGTGTCTGTAAAGACCAAATGTAATTCTTTTTTCACTACTGTACTTGCTGCCATAATGTTCTCCTTTCCCAGTACCAAGTGCTTACACTTAGATACATTCAAAAAAAGAAGACTTGTCAACCAAATTCATAATCTTATCGGAGTAAACAAAAAAAGACTGTAATCAGAATGATATATTTCATTCGATTACAGTCTTTTCTATATAACGCTTAGATTACGTTCACAATTCTATATTAACCTTGTAAACGGCTTAATACTGTTGCTAATTGAGCTTTTACAGCATCAAGTTCTGCACGTTGAGATTTGTTTTCTTCACGTAATGCGTTAATTTCACCTTTTTGTTCAAGGTTTTGCGCTTCTAATGCACCCATTTTATCTTGCAATACGTATGCGGAACTAATTGGACCTTGTCTGTATACATCTGCTACAGCTGTTTCGTCTGCTTTAGATCCTACTTTCCAAGTAATACCAGCATTTGCCATCACTTGGCTACGGTTACCACCAATAGCAGCACCTGCATGGAACATCAAAGATTCATTTTTATAATGTGCCACACCTAATGCTAAGGAGTTTTGACCTTGGTAGTGACCTACACCAGCCATGATTTGAGTTGGTTCTAATGGATCGTATTGGATAGGTTTCAAGGCGGATAATGCAGCCGCTTGAGAACCAACATGGTTCACTTGACCTTGTAATTGGTTAGTAATTGCTTGCATATTGCCTGCTGCATCACGTAATTGGCTTACATTAACTGCATCAGTAGGGTCAGTACCTGCTGCCACATTAGTGATTTTGTTACCACCGTTGTTCAAGCCAGCATTTGTTAAGGAAACTGCTCCTTTACCCTCTCCTGCTGGAGTCAAAGTAATTCCCTTACCATCAATCTTAGTTGTATTGTTACCAGCTTTGAATTCAGCACTAGTTAAACCAGTTAATGTAGGGTTAAGTTCATATGTGAAGGAAGAGCCAGTTTGAGTAAGTTTCAAGTTATTTCCAGCATTGAAAGTAACAACATCACCAGCTTTAACAGGTTGCGCTGCACCATTTCCAGTGAAAACGCCATTTTCTGTTTTGCCACCTTTGGCTTGCCATGCTGCATTATTAATAGCATTTACTACAGTATCAACAGTAGCAATTTTACCAGCACCATCTGTAGGAACAGATACAGTACCAGCTTTTACAGGCTTATCATCTGCATCTTTGCCATCTTTATCATTAACAGTAATTGTGCCAGTGTTAACCTTAATACCTTTCTCACCAACAGTGATAGTATCTCCATCGGCTTTTACTTTGACATTGCCAATTGCATCTTTTAATTGTTTTACGTTAACTGCATCAGTAGGGTCAGTACCTTCTGCCACTTTAGTGATTTTGTTACCACCATTGTTCAAGCCATCTTTGGAAAGAACTACATTACCAGCAGTCACTTTACCAGCTTTACCATCGATTGCTACTGGATTGTCTCCACCAACAGTAACAACACCGTTTGATCCGAAAGATACTTTACCAGCACCATCACCTTCGCCAGCAATAGATGTCATATCTTTTAATTCAGGATTTACTTTAATACCCTTATCACTTACAGTGATTGTATCTCCATCGGCTTTAACAGTGATTTTATTGTCCGTAACTTTTAAGCCATCACCAAGGTTTACACTGTATTTCACAGTAGATGTCTTGCCATCTGCACTTTCCACAGTAGCTGTTGTACCAACACCATTTACGAAGTTTACAGTATCGTATGGTTTTACAAAATCAACATCCTTATCATTACCTTGTAAGTTCCAACCTGCATTTAGTACGTCACCTACAGTAGCTGCGTTATTTGGGTTAACCTCATTTTCACCAGTACCCATTGTTGGAGCTGCTTGAGATTTAGTAGCTTCACCTTTATCATCTTTATTTTTAGTTTCAGGTAAGTTGCTTGCAACATTAGTAATATGTTTATCAGCAGTAACAGTAACAGGTTTTTCTTCACCTGTTTTACCGATTGTTACATCTCCGCTCTCTTTTAAGGTAATAACAGTAGGTGCAGCACCTTTACCAGCGATAGAAGTAATACCTGTCAACTCTGGATTCAAGGAATATGTGAAGTTTGTACCATCTTGTTTAATTTCAAGATTATTACCAGCTTTAAGCGTTATTTTGTTGCCATCTTTAACTTCTTCAGTAGATGTAGTATTACCTTTTGCTTTTTTACCAGTACCTTCAACATCAGATGTAATGGAGAATCCAGAAGAATTAATATGTTTCTCTAATTCATCTTTAAGATCTTGTACATCATTTTTAACGCCAGTTAATTGATTTACGTTAACACCATCTGTACCATCTGTACCTTCTTTAACGTTTTTAATTTGATTACCACCATTGTCCAAGCCATCTTTTGTCAAGGAAACTGGTTTTTTATCCGCTGCTTTAGGAGTGATAGTCATACCATCTGCATTGATTACAGTTGTATCACCTGCATCATTTTTGAAAGATGCACTTGTTAAATCTTTCAATTCTGGATTTAAAGAATATGTGAACTCTTTACCAGCTTGTTTAAGTTTTAAGTTGTTTCCAGCTTTTAATGTTACAGTGTCACCAGCTTTTACAGCTTCTTTCGTTGTACCTTCAGCTTTGCCAGTTCCATCTTCACCACTTGTTGCATTCCAAGCTGCATTGTTGATAGCATCTGCTACATTACCGATAGTAGCAACTTTACCTTTATCTGTCTCAGGAACAGATACAGTACCAGCTTTGTCACCTTCTGTTACATTAGTAATAGAACCAGTATTAACTTGTAAACCTTTGTCTCCTACAGTGATTGTAGTGCCGTCAGCTTTTACTTTTAAGCCTTCCTCAGTAGTTTCTAAGGATTTATCAGCTGGTTTAACTTTCACACCTTCAGCTGTTACTTCGATAGATTTATCAGCTGGTTTTACCTTAATGTTACCATCTGTATCTTTTTCCAATCCATCGCTTGTTTTAACAGTGGATTTACCGAGTTCATCTTTTAATTGTTTTACGTTAACTGCATCAGTATCTTTTTCACCAGCTTTAACATTAGTGATTGTTTTATTGCCATTGTCTAAGCCATCTTTGGAAAGAACTACATCACCAGCAGTTACTTTACCATCTTTACCATCGATTGCTACAGGGTTATCTCCACCTACAGTAACAACACCATTTGGTCCAAAGGATACTTTACCAGCACCTTCACCTTCACCAGTGATAGATTTGATACCTTTTAACTCAGGTTGTAAGGAATATGTGAACTCTTTACCAGCTTGTTTAAGTTTTAAGTTATTACCAGCTTTTAACGTAACTTTGTCACCAGCTTTAACTTTTTCTTCTGTTGTGCCTTCAACTTCGCCAGAGTCTTCTTTATCACTTGTTGCTTTCCAAGCTGCACTGTTGATAGCATCTGCTACATTACCGATGGTAGCAATTTTGCCTTTATCTGCCTCAGGAACAGATACAGTACCAGCTTTATCGCCTTCTGTTACATTAGTAATATTACCAGTATTAACTTGTAAACCCTTGTCTCCTACAGTAATTGTAGTGCCGTCAGTTTTAACTTTTACACCATTTGCTGTTACACTAATGGATTTATCTGCAGGTTGTACTACGATTTTACCATCACTATTAGTCAAACCGTTGCCAATTTTTGGAGATGCATTGTTGATCATATCAGCTACGTTTTGAGCTGTTGTTAAGGCATTGCCTTTCGTTTCATCTTTAGGTTTTACTTGACCTGTAGCTGGGTCTTTTTCAAGTTCAGCTGTAACAGGAGTGATTGTAATTGTGTTATTGGTAGCATCTGTTGTCAATACAGCTTTGTTAGCAGATACCACTTTTAATGTCTGGCTATCTAATAATACGTCAGCTTTAGATGTACCATCAGTTGTCGGTGCAGCTTGATCTACTGTATCACCAGCGATTTTTAAATTCACAGAGCGAAGTTGCGCTACGTTTACTGCATCAGTATCATCTGTACCTGCTGCTACATAATTAATTTGACGAGTCATGCGAGGCGTACCTACAGCCACAGCTGCTGTAGATGCAGTTAATGCATTACCTCGTAAACCAGCATATGTATTCATACGGTTTTCGTTAAGATCATAGCCTTTACGCGCTTCTGTATCTGCTACGGAGTAGGAACCTAAACCAACACCATTATCCACTGTAGCTTGTGCTTTTACACCGATAGCTACTGCATGGTCAGCAGTAGATTTAGCTTGTGTACCGATGGCTACAGAGTTTTCATTTGTTGCATTTGCATCAGTACCGATAGCAATAGATGTTTTACCTTCTGCCACAGCACGTGTACCAATAGCTAACGCAGATTCCTTCGCACTTTTATAAGCCGCTTCTAATGTTGCCTTAGCTGTCTTTAACTTATCTGCTTCTGCTGTTGCAGCAGCTGTTGTATCTGTTACTTTTTGTTTTAAAGCTTCATCATCTGTATTTTCTGCAATCAAATCTTGAGCACGTTTAATCAAACGTGTTACATCCGCTGTAGTTGTACTAGCTGCATTTTCATCAAGTGCCGCTATTTTTTTCAACGCAGCCAATTGAGCTGTTACAACTGGTTTAGCACTATCATAGTTATTATTGGACTGTATGTTTCCAAAAAACTCATCTTGTAGAGCTGCATTATCTACACCTAATGTTTGAAGCAATTGCTTCTCTTCATTAGTTAATGTATATAAAGAAATCCCAAAGTCACGAGCATCACTAGCCAAACGTTTTTGTGTCGCTTTACTATCGCTTTCTGCTGTTAACTTAGCATCTTGAGCATCAGTGAAAGTCTTATACGCTGTATTATACGTATCCAACGCTGTAGATACAGTGGTTGCTAAGTCTGCATTACCACCTGCTACAGAGTCATTACCAAAGGCAAAACCATGTGTACCCATAGCGCGAGCTGTTGTACCTAAGGCAATCGCTCCTTGTCCTGTAGCAAAGGCATTTTCCCCAGCTTTGCCATCCGCTTTACCGCCATTACCGATTGCAATGGCTTGTGCTCCATAAGACGTAGCAGCACGACCGATAGCCATTCCACCTGCTGTAAAGGCACGAGCTCGGTCACCTACAGCAACGCCAGATGTTTCTGCTACATGAGATCCAAAACCTACCGCTACTGCACGACCAGCACTAGTCCCAGTACCAGACTCTGTACCTACAATCGTATCGCTTGCTGCTCGTGTAACTGCATGATTACCTACTGCTGTAGCAAATGGATTATAAGTAGCTGATGTAGTACCTACTGCCGTAGAGTAAGCCCCACTTGCTCTAGAAATATTACCAATGGCAGCTGCACCTATTTCATAGGCCTTTGCAATTGGACCTACCGCCGTAGCCGCACCTTGTTGACCTGTTGTTTCCGCTTGGTAACCTACCGCTACGGATTGAGTGAAATTCGTACGAGCTTCTGGACCAATGGCTACAGATTCTTTATAATCACTTTTTGCATTTCTACCGATAGCAATCGCACCAGTACCCGATTGGTATGTCACGCCACCATGGTCACGTAACGAAGATGCATTTGTACCAATAACAACCGTATCAGTATAGGACGCATAGGCATTCCTACCAATAGCCACTGTATTTGCTGTATGCTTTTCTTGATCTGCTTCTGGAATAACTGATTCACTAACACCGGCTAAGCTAGATTTACCAATCGCCACACCAGCTTTGGCATTAGTCACTGCTAAATTACCTACAGCAATAGACCCTTCTTGTACAGCCTTACTATTGGTGCCAAATGCAGTACCTTCACCTGTACCTGCCACATTATCTACAGCGAATGTAGTGGTCATACCAGCTACGCTAAACGCCGTCACACCTAAAATAGCAGCCATAGCGGCTAAACGATTTACTTTTTGTTGACTTTGTGCATGTGCTGCATTCGTTCGAACAATTTCATTACGCTTTTTCATGATTCTCCTTTTCTTTAAAGTTTGAAGCCCATATTGACTTACTATACTACACGATTAAGATGACATATGCGTGAACAAAATACCCTTGATAGGTGCCAAATTTAAATGAAAATTTTTTTCATAACCTGCTACTCAGTTGCACTATAATTCATATAATTTCACTATGGCATCTTATCTGTTGCCTCAATTATACTGTTCTCACTTATAGATGTCAAATGCATTCTTCATAAACTTTCATGAAAAAAACTATAACCTTTTCAATAGCTAAAAGCTATTTAATAATAGTCATTCTCTATAAATACTTTATATATAGTATACTATATAACTATCATGTATCTTCATATCACTTCTTGATAATTAGCGGTGCACCTAATAGGTACGTCCTATAAGTGGTAACATTTTATTATTATTTTACTTATTCCTATTTTTTTGATATATTATATGTGTCGATGTGATACTCGACAGGAACTATGAACCTCATATGTTCCAGCCTTTCAAACTACTTACATATGTGATAACGGTGACTTCCCATACACACCTACAGTTATCACAAAGAAGCCACCTGCTCGTCCCCATACGAGTTAGGTGGCTTTCACCTTTATAGGCATGTCTTATAATATTATGCTTACTAAAACTTGTGATAATACCATGTATCTTATATGCGGCGTATCATCAATCTACCAATACTCGTGCAATACTTCTAATACGAATACATGCTATAATTAAGACTAGCTATATCATAACAATTTGATGATATATACTCGATATAACAACAATATCTTTGCTAGCATCATACATATAAAGCATATCATGAATTATCAGCAATATACATTATATTCCATTAAAAGGAGTGATACTATGAATCATACCATCTATTTAGGAGGAGGTTGTTTTTGGGGTGTGGAAAGTTACTTTCAACGCATCCCCGGCATTGTAGATACTGAAGTAGGCTACAGCAATGGGGCTCATCCGAATCCTAGTTATGAAGAGGTTTGCCGTGGCAGCGGTCACGTAGAAACTGTCAAGGTTACTTATGACACCTCTGTGATTTCCCTCTCTAAGGTACTACAATATTTTTTGCGTATTATTGATCCTTTTAGTATCAACAAACAAGGTAACGACGTGGGCATTCAATATCGCACTGGTGTGTATTACGAACATTCTGAGGACAAAGCAATCATCGAGTCCACGTTAGAACGTGCTAATAGCCATTACCAAAAGCCTTTTGCCATCGAAGTGTTACCCTTACAGTCATTTTATCCAGCTGAAGAATATCATCAAGACTATTTAGATAAAAACCCTAATGGCTATTGCCATATTAATGTATCCAAGGCTTACGAGCCTTTAATCGATGAAAAGGAATACCAACGCAAAGCAGATGATGTATTACAAAAAGAACTTAGTGAATTAGAATACGCTGTAACACAACATAGTGCTACGGAGCGACCTTTCTCTCATGCCTATACAGACGAATTTCGCCCCGGCATTTATGTAGATATCACCTCTGGAGAGCCTCTTTTTATCTCCGCTCAGAAATTCGACTCTGGTTGTGGTTGGCCTAGTTTTGCACAACCGATCAACAGCGATGTCATTCGTTACTATGAGGACGATAGTTTAGGACATCGTCGCATCGAAGTACGCAGTCGCATTGGAGATGCTCATTTAGGGCATGTCTTCGAAGATGGCCCTCAGTCCATGGGAGGTCTTCGGTATTGTATCAACGGCGCTGCCTTGCGTTTTATTTCTTTAGAAGATTTAGAGAAAGAAGGGTATGGTGCTTTGCGTGAATTTGTAATCAATAGTGAGTTGATACTCAAAAAAAGTTAATCCTTCTTTGTCTGATCTAAGCACGCTATCAATCTCTATTTCATTTCTATAAACATTCTATATAAAAAGACTGTAATCATAGGTTTATCTGCCTAGTGTTTACAGTCTTTTTTATATAAGATATATGCAATAATGGATGTATATTAGTTATTCACTGAACATACTATAGGGACATGTACTACTATGTTATACACTCCAAGAAATCCACGCTATGGTATCCGTTGTATGGTTTTCTAATTTGCCATCTACAGCTTTCTCCGATAAAAATTCACGAATTTCTTCTTTAATCAATTCTAAGTCGCCACCTACTTTGCGATGCACACGTAAGCAGAAATAATCGACTGCTTCATCAACAGTTAGGTTTTCTACTTCCTCTACCGTTTTATAAGTAATATTTACATTCTTTCCGATTTCGTTAACCGTGCCCAAGCAATCTTGTAACATGGATTCCCATGGGCTTCCACTTACACCATATCGCTCAGAATAGATGGCATCTAAGTATTCATCTTTTCGATCCGCAAACATAATACATAAGCAGTGTTTGCGACTCGCCTGATGTAAAGCACGTAAATTAGCTGTATCCGACATAATAGGGCAGAAAATACTATATACTAAATCAAATTTCTTCTCCCATCCTAAAGCTTGTCTAGCTTCCTCTGACCACGGTCCTAGCCATAAATCTAAAGAAAGTCCTTCCTTTTCACTAATTTGTTTTGCCCCTTCTAGCATTCCTGTAGACAAGTCTACACCAGTTAGTTTTACCCCTTTACGAGCTAGTCCCATGGCATAGTCCCCTGTACCACAGCCTACATCAAGTGCTGTTTCTCCTTCCACTGGATGAATCCCTAATTCTTGTAATCGTGCTACAAAGTCCACTACTTGCGCTACACGATCCTCACGTTTGTGCATATTGACAAAGAACTTGGATGTTTGATTCCAAGATTGTTGTTCCTCTTGCCAGCCCTCCATGGAAACAGGCATTGTTGTGATTGTACTCATAGAAACCTCCTTATCACTTTATATTTAATAGGATAGATATCGTTTACACTAATATTACTACTATACATTATATACGATATACAGCAAATTATATATGATAAAAATTATCAATTCATATATTTTAATTATACAATACAATACGTGTTTATACTGTGTCTATAGCAACAAAATCTGTACAACTATACAAGAAGTATTAGAATGCAAAAAAGCGACCTTGCGGTCGCTTTTCCTATTTAGAATCTACGATTCAATTATGCTTCGATAGCTGTAACAACACCAGCGCCTACTGTATGGCCACCTTCGCGAATCGCGAAACGTAAACCTTCT